>JAITJR010000034.1 GCA_031278855.1 Mycoplasmataceae bacterium
CTGTCTTTAAAGACCCTATTGTTTCATTTCCTTTTGCTAGACAATATACTATTAACCCTCAAGAAACTATTAATGTTAATGATCAATATTCTCCGATGCCCACTGTATTTGAGCAACAATTAGAAGCACTCTATCGAAACGGAGGCTTATTTTATCTCGGTCAAGTAGATCCATCAAAAAATGGACAATTTTTTATCGAAACTACATCGGAATCATCCATAAGAATAGATCCAGATAATTCTTCTAATTTTGTATATTCTGGATACATCTTAAATGGCCCAAATGTAACAATATATCCTGATATATCAACATTATCTTTGCAATTCGTAAATCTAGAAGTTACTTTTAATCTTCGTAATTTCTTTCTACCATCTTACTGGTTATCAGCTGACAATCAACTTGAGCCTGGTTTATGGATTACCGACACATTTTTAGATTAGAAAAATAGAGGCTATTAATTTATGAAAAAAACTAATAAATTTTTGTTAAACACATGTGCAAGTTCAATAGTGGTAGTGGCAGGTGGTGCAGTTGTAGCGACAACTGCCACTTCGTGTGCTCAAAAAAATAATGATATTGATATAAGCATTAAAAATGGGAGTGACATATTATCCTATTCTGAAGATCTTAATCCACGACACACTCAGCATGAATGTGAAATTGAAATTACATCTAAAAGCCATACTGACATGATCGTAACATGAAACAAGATAAACGGTGTTGATGCATATTTAACGGTATTAAATGTTAATTATGGGGATAGCATTAAAAGTGGCACTAGAATAATAGTTAGATATGACAAAAAGGAAGTTTCTGAAGGCCATAATGTTGCTTTTATATTAAATTTTAAAAATAGCAAAGAAGATAGGCAATTTAAAATTACTTTAATCAATGACCAAATAAACCCTATCCCCTATGATTTATTTGAGTGAAGCCCTGTGTCAGGCACGAATCAACTATGAACCATGAACGGATTGGTACAAGGCGCTGAATTAAGCACCTATGATACAATTTTAGTCCCAACTGATGTAACCGAAATTAAAGCCAACGCTTTTAAAAATTTACCTAAGAATATCATAAATTTAGTTTTTGTTGATTCGCAAGAAAGTGATCGAAACAGCGTATTTTCGCAAATTGGTTCGAATGCTTTTAATGGAGCACAATTAGTTAATATTGAATTACCTGGCTCCATAAAGCGAATTGGTACCAACGCCTTTGCCAATATTGATACCATTGGCACATCTGATTTTACCCCGTTTGATCATCTCCAACCTGGAGCCCATATTTATTTAGAATCTGGCTTGGGTAATTATAAATTAGTTAATTTTTATAAAGATAATGACCCTAATAAAAATATTGTGGGGCAAATAATAGTTCCTAATAATGGTTTAACTAATACTAGTGTAAGTTTGTCTGACAGTCCACAAGGGTTAGTTTGAGGTAAGGTTATCATCGACAATCAAGGTAATAGTGCAATATTAAGTTCGACCGAAATTGCTGATGATGCTTTTAATGGTGCACAAAGCATCACGGATATTGAAGTTAACGCTTCGCTCACTTACTTAGGTTCCCGAGCATTTGCTAATTTATTAATTCATGATCATGAATTTATTAATTTTAACTTTACTGAGATACCGCAAACAATCGGCTTTAATGTGACTGAAAACACATTTACAACAACAGCCCCAACCACAATTAATTTAATGAATGTTAGCGAAAGACAATTAGCGAACAATTGAAGTTACGCCACACAAAGTAAATTTAATGTCATGGCTCCTAATGTGAATTCAGAAACAACATTAACACTTACAGACTTTGCTGGTGATGTGTTTACCAAAACACTTAGGTATGGTGACGATGGTAGCGATGAAATTTTTACAATAGGGTATATTACAGATTTGGGACAAGCTACCCAAAATAAGAACGATATTCCAGTAAATGATAATAAATGACAAGGGCAATATCGTTTTGGGTCACCATACATTCAAATGTCAACTGTTAATTATTTTGCACAATTATCAGAAGTTGGGAGAGAGGTAACTATCAAAGCTGTTTTGATGGATAAATATGAACACGATAGCGATGCTAATATAACATACACCGTTACTGGCACAGATTGACAAAATTATTGCGAGTTTTCGTCAGAAACTAAAATACTGAAAGTTACAAATCTACCTTCAACTGCATTGGATGTCACCATCACCGCTACTCTAGCTGATTTATCATCATCACTAAAATTCAAAGTTTTTGATGGCACAACTTCAAACTTGCCTGTAGACATGAAACTATCGGATGGGATATATTCGATTGGTTATGGTAGTGGTGGTAAGACAATATCTGTAACTAAGCCTGCGGAGCTATCATTACAATATGCTGTAGATCAACCTAATATTGCTCACATTGATTCTTCTGGCAGTTTGCCTACATTAGTGGCAGATAAAGGCATAACCGAGCCAACAGATTTAGTAGTTTCAGCTAAAGATACAGATGGAAATATTTTGGCATCCATAATTGTCAAGATTTTTGTGGTGGTACCAGGTCTCTCTTGACAAACTTCATTGGTGCAAGACAAAGGTTATGTAATGGATTTTGTTTGAGCCAAGCATAATTCTGTCAATCTAGAACATTTTAATGGTACATTTAATTTAACATTATCATTAGTTGATCTACATGATCCTACAATTTATAGTGTTCATTCATTCGTAATTACGACGACAGATCAATAAAATATGAATGTGATTAATTGTAGTACGACAGAAGACTTCGTAAAGTTTATTCAAGAAAAAGACGTCGCAATTGTTTTATTGTCTAAAAGGCCTTGCGGTTTTTGTGAAAAAGTAGAGCCGATATTTACAGAATTATCTAGAGAATGCGAATACCCATGCTTGAAAATGGTGATATACACAACTTCTCCTGCTGAAGTAAAGAAAATTCCATTTGATTTTGGTATGCGAATGGCTCCTGCTCTTGCTATATTTCGTAATGGCAAATTATTGAATTACACTATTGAATTCATTGATCAAAAGCAAATGATGGGCTTCGTAATTGCTACATTAAAGTTATTAACAAATTAAAATTCAATTCGTTAATAACTAAACTATACACATTAGAAGCGGATGGACTCATTTTAATGGATGTACCCTACACCATTTTATATCGCCGTGTTAAATAATTAAACTGATTAAAGTATTCACCGCCGTGTGCATGTATGTTACATAAGATATGTTTAAATAAATGTAGTATAATTCTCCCAATTGATTTAGTTATGAGAAAGATCACAAACACTGGTTTGTTAGTGTTTTTCTAACGACTTATCATAGGGAGATAGTAATGAAAAATAATGCAAAAACTTTGAAAACTTGAAAGAAAATTTTAATTCCATTTTTAGTCGGAGCAGTTTCTGTTACAGCTGTAGTAACACCAATCGTTCGGATTTCGCAAAAAAGTAACAGTTTAAATTTAGGAACTAACACAGCAGCCACTGATTTACTCAACATCTTCAACGACCCTAACATTGTCGTCGCTCGCCGTGATGCCATTTTAACTAAAATGGCTAAAGAGATTACTTACATGGATTTAAGCAAAGGCAAAACCGACACAGCCATTCGCAAAGACGTCCAAAAACAAGCTGGTGCTTTTTTATACAATGTACAACGACAATATGCTCAAGCAATGGAAATAGAGCAAAAAGTTAATCGCAATGGTTCTAAAAATGCTCCAGTCACTGACATTAAATATGAGTATTATCTTTTGAATAATGAAGCCAAAAAAATCGGAGTGGATGTCAATGACACTATTGTAGCGAAAGCTAACAAGAATTCTTTCCTATACGGTATGCAAACAACATTGACATCTTGTTCTTATACGCCAGATCAAGTTGCTGCTTTATTAGACCAAATTGGGAATATTTATGATGTTGATGTAAAAGCTAGCCAAGCTGGCAGTTGAGATAGCTATGATTTTTCACAAAAATTAAATAATGATGTACAAAACATAATTACTGCTAATCAAGGACGATTGGCTGATGCTCAGACACTGTCGTATACTCAAAAAAATACGGCACTAAACTACATTCAAAAAAATTTACATACTTTATTAAATGTGAACGAAGACACCACTGCCTTTAGTGCACTACTACCTGATTATTCCCCAAATGGTAAATACAACGTTAACGACGAAATCACCACCGCTGATCTAGCTAAACTATTTACCTTTGACTACGACCGTCTCGCTGGTGCTTCGTTTGCTTCCATTGATTTAAACGATATGGGGATTGACATTAATAATTTGACTAGTGGTCCTGATGGCAACTACGACCCAAAACTTAAATTGACCGAAACCCTACCCTTTGACACTTATTCAGGCGGATACGGCGGTGAATATCGCCAAGGCGAATTCCTACCTGGTTACACCTTGCATTGTAAAATTCTAAAGAAAGATGTCACCGATAGCCATACATGTAGTTTAAATATATTGCTTGGTGTGTCTGATACTAATGATAAAGATCCTAATGATGTTGTATGAACCGCTATTGATAACGCTAATTCTGATAAAAGTGCATCATCATTTAAATTAGATTTAAACATCACTGATCTTAACCAAATTAAGTATGTCACCAACCATGAATATTTTTTGGGCGGTAGTGTCATAATCAACCCAACTCAATACGATTCAATCAACGATTCCTTTTATAATCCTGGCACTGATAAAGACAAGAATCCTCGCTTAGAATTTGCGACATTATTGGAAAAATATGTCCCAGAAGACACTAACAGTGATTACGTCATTGATGCTGATCACCCTGTATTTATTGATCCAGCTGATCTAGCTGGAATTGATTTGCCAACCGACGTCGACCCAGCTTTATTGGCAAACAACGTCTTTCACAGTCATCAATCTCTAAAACTAGAAATTACTGATCTAAACACTAACCCGCCCTTAAATCCTAGCGGTGGTGGTGATTTACACGGTTTTAGTGTTAAAGGCCATTGGGTGATTTTTGATACAACCGATGCTTCTTCTGATAACTCTTCCAATGATCTTAGTGTAAAAGTCAATGAACAAACCGAAGGAAATGTCGTCAAAGACTACAAATGAAATTACAATGGCGACATCAAAGATGACATTTGAATTCAGTTCTTTGTATCGCAAGCTGACTTAGATGCTTTTACTTTGGGTTACAACATTGAAACTTCTTTCGCCATGATGCAACTACTACAAATTACTTTACAAGCTTGTGAAAGTAATAAAGTAATGGCTGCCTCCGCTGAAATAAATAAAGATCGAATTATATCGATCGGTTGTGACACTGCCTTATCAGCATTAACCGTCGCAGATGTGATAATATCTGGCATCCAATCTTTTCTGACAGCAGGATCGTTAAGTATTGCTTTCGCTTTAAATGCTGCTGCCGCAATGGCTATGAATATCGCTTTAGTAGTAGGAATTGCTCACCAAGAAACAGCCCGTGACCAAAACGAAAAAAAAGTTGATAAACTTAATGGTTTGTATGCGGCTTCACAAAAGGTATCAGATGCCTTTGGTAAAGTAGGTGGCACGATTTTAGGAGTTTACAACGATGTGGTAGATCCTAAAAAAGATTTTAATAAAAAAGCAGACGCTTGCAGATTTGTCGAACGTGAATTATTATCGGTCGATGACGGTGAACCATTTAACCAATTTGTGCTCGACGTGCTCCAAGTACTTATGGACCAAACGATCACCAACGAAGATACTGCTGCTGCACTGAACAATCTCAAAGAAGGATTGACTTCGTTTGCAGCATGAGGATTCGATGGTTTTGCTTTTGGTGTAACTGGTGCTCTTTTTGAAGTAATGTCAACAATGGTATTTACTTTAGGCTCAAAATGTACGACAATTGGGAATGCACTTGATGCCTTTATTAGTTTTGTTTCTGGTAGATTTAACGGAAACATGAGTGCCCCACTTAATTTTGGTAAGGTATTTACAACACGCCTACAAATTTGATCAATTCGAGGAAGATTTATGGCTGCAAATATTAAGAGTAAATTGTGACCATGTGGCGGTGGTGTTAATTACGATCCTTATCGAATGTGAGATGAAAGAAGCGACGAACTTCGTCCTTTATATGGTGTTGAAGCTATACCTAGAGGACGTGTCATCCCTAATCCCGCTGAAGGAGAAGCCTATGAATATTTAGTTTATGTGAGAGATAGATGGGAAACTGGCATGAGCATGAAAGTGGCTGCCAATGCTTATTATTCGACAGCAGAGGCTGTAGCTTCACTAATAGGAGTAGGGATCACCATTATTACATTCGCTCTTATTAATGTTTTTTCCGTGTATTATAACGCTAAAGCAGATGCCATACTTAGTGATATCGATCAAAACATTGGCGAAGGAACTAATAACGATATTGTTGATAAATATGCCATCAAAACTGATGCCTATTCATTTAAAGATAACCAGCGCGAAAGTAAAATCAATGTTTCGGTAATTTTAACTGCTGGCGGCAGTCAAGTAGACATCAATGATGTGGAAGACATTGAGTGATCATCTAACGCGGCAGCAATACCTTACATTCGTCTTAGCAATATGTTTAGTTCTGCAACGAATACCATCGAATTAATACAAGTCCCTACGACTAACACCAAAGTGATCATCACGGCTACAATCATTTGCAAAAATGGAGCTAAATATTTCGCTCAATTTGCATTAGAGATAATAGTTACATAATTTTGATTTTATTGAAAGAAATTAATTATTACCTATTTTAATCTGTAGTTTAACCCCTCCCCTGAATTTTTCAACCTTATATTAATTAAGTTTTATAATCATTGCATGCAAATTAAGCGAGAATTTGAATGTTACCGTCGTAATAACATAAGGCATCTTGACTCGCTCAGTAAAAAAACAAAGTTTTGTAGCGAATGTAAAACTTTGTTTTTTGATATCGCTAAAGTATGTTTATTCTAATAAAACCTAAGCCAATTTCTAATAAAACACGTGTATATTTGGTTAGTTCATATCGAGATGCTGATGGAATTCCACATCATAAAATCATTAAGTCTTATGGTTCATATCAAGCATTAATGGCCAAAGATCATCGAATTATTGAAAAATTAAAACGTCAAGCCAAAGAATATGTGGCGGATAATAATCAAAATAAAAAAATAGTGATTGATACCGCTAAACCAAGTGAATGACACAATATTTATAATGTGGGATATTTATTTGCCGAAGCCATCTTTTTTACAAATAGACCACATTTTATTCAGGAAATTAAGAAAAATAATCTTACTAAATTTTACCGTTACATGTTATATCGTATCATTTATGGAAATCAGGCAGAATTTGAATATGAACTGTTTTATCAAGGACCATTTGATAAAAAAATTAAATTTCCTAGTTATCAAATATTACAGCAGTTTGTTGAACAATTAGGAATACCTACTGCATCTAGTGTACTAATTTTACAGCGATTAAAAGTGTATGTTGGGGATAATTCAGATGATCGCTTATTTTATTTATTAATTAATAATCGAGGTTTTCCTTTTTATTTTCATTCTATAGATATTGATAGTGATGCGTTACAATCAACCTTATATTCGCACATTAAATTACTTGAAACAAAGTTTCATACCAAGATTTTTGTTGTCCAACACTCATCAGTCAAACCGTACATTAATAGCGAAAATTTTTATCGATCATATGATAAACATAAACAAAATTTGAACTTTCAGACAAAGTTAGGCATAGCGAAGGAATTTACTAAAAATCAAATAGTTTTTATTGATTTGGCTATTATTGGAGTTAATAAATTTATTAGCAATATATCAATTCAACTACCAGCTAATTCGCCAAACCATCAGCTTCAAATATCTGCCTTTATTTGTGCTGTACAAATTGGCGTTTTTCATTGATTTCGTTTTATGATGTTTCGAGAATTTAAAGTTGATTGATTGTTGCAGGATATTCAACAAAGTTTGAAAGAAATCCAATTTGCTAATTTACAACAAAATTATGTGAATATTATTGTCAATCCTAATAATAATACATGAGCCGATTTTTTTCATCTAGTACATCAGCAAAAAGATATTTTACGCATGTTACCAAGCCCCTATTTTGATATTAATAAAATTAATCACAAATCCTGAATTGCTTACATTGTGAAAAATTATTTAAAATTAACCAATTTTGATGTTTAACAAAACGATGTAGTAGTTGAAGAACCAACAATGAGAGATTATCTTTTCCACGCTCACTTGTATGAACGAGTTATAAAATTAATTATGACTATCTCTCAAGAAAATAGAAGTATTCTATTTTCTAGTAGATATTTGATGATATGCGCACACAGTAAGTGAATTCTCCAGACTCCTATATTCTCATATGCTATAATAGTTTTATGTAACATTAGAAAAAAAGCACCAGTGGTGTTATTTTTTTGTTGCTATGACTTTTAAATTTGGGGAACTTATGAAAAAAATTAAAACGATTGGTTGTTTAAGCGCTTTAGGAGTATTTGGAGTTGGTGAAATTGTAAGTGTTTCAAGTTGTAAAGCAAATAATATTAATGTGTCTGTCATCGGGATAAACACTGATGGTAAGAAAGATCAGAAGACGACAGATACATTAACAATAGCTACCTCTGTTCATATAAATAATCTTAGTGTTAATGATGTCAAAATTATTAATTTAAAACAACCGCAAAGAAAAATAAGTGTTTCTGATGTACAAAGCAATAATTATGCTGAATATAACATTAAAATATTTGGTGAATGAGCAGAAAGTGATGAAGCAGTGATTAATATTGATAAATCAGGTTATGTTGTGATTGATAGCCCAATTATTACATTACATCGTTCGGCTACAAACGTGACATTAACAAAAGTAGATGCCGATGGTAAAACTAATGAGGAAGATACTAAAACATTAACATTAAGTACCTCAGCTTTAGTTGATGGTTTAGAGCCAACTGATATTAAAATTGTAAATAAAACGGATGAAAACAGAAGCCTAACCGCTGATAAAATATTGACATGAACTGACGGCGACAATGGTGTATTTCTTTGTCAATTTAGTGTCCAAGGTTTATGAAATGAGAATGATGAAGTTAGCGTTAGTCTTGAAAAAAATAGTTATGTATTCACAGGTAGTCCGACTACTTTCATGCACAAATATATGACGACTATAGTCACTTTAAAAAGCTTGATAGCTAATGGAAAAACCAATGAAAGCGACACAACCGCTTTGACATTGGTTACCGATATTGATATTAAAGAATTGGCTTCCACTGATGTTGTCATAGTGAACGATACAATCACGGGAGCTTCAATTCAAGTTACTGATATAAGTGGCGATCATAATGGCTATGTTATTAATATTTTAGGTAGTTGAAACGAAGGTGATATCGCAAAAATAACCGTTAATAAAAAAGGCTATACATTTAGCGGAACCCCAACAGCGACTTTACATAAAGCAGCAGTTTACATTGACTTATTAACATTAGAAGCTAATGGTAAAGCGAACGAACAAGATACCGATACTTTAACATTAACAATATCTGCTGGCATTTTGAACTTATCGATTGATGATATTGAATTGGTAAATACAACTTTAGCAAGTCGAACTATTCGTGTGAATGGTGTAGCAATTGGGATTGGTAACAAATATAAAATTAGTATTTTAGGGGATTGAACTGAAGGAGACCAAGCACAACTAACTCTGAAGAAACCTGGTTATATTTTTAAAAATAGTTTAACTACTGTTTTACATGCATTTAAAAATTAAACAATAAATTAAGTAAGAATAATAAAAACCCACTTAAGTAAGTTCAATTAAGTGGGTTTTTTCTGGCGCGCTCGAGGGGATTCGAACCTCTGACCACAGGCTTAGAAGGCATGTGCTCTATCCAACTGAGCTACGAGCGCCTTTGCTCATAATGGATGTAATTATACTTAACGAAATATCATAAAATACAGTTGTACTGATGTTTAGATTGCTAAATATTTGCTAATTTTTGTCGATAAGTTTTAGTAAGTAAATCACGTTCTTGAATATAACTTGAGTGAATTGAATCGATTGTTTGCAAATAGTATTTATGACGTATTGCTCGTTTATCTAGCTTAAATTGTTTTTTGATTTCTTTTAGATTTTTTTTGGTATCAATAGTTTGTTCGTGATTTTTATCTCGTCTAACTTTTTTGAGTAGAATTACCAATTTATTGCGCTCGTTGTAATAATCATTCGTTAATTTATGCAGTTCATCAAAGTAAAAATTGTAATTGTCACTTTGATCTATTTTTACAACCCTTAAAGGCGTTTTTCGTTGTTTTTCCTCTTCTTGAGCTAATAGTTTGTCGTACTTAGTTTGCAAAGATTTCAAATCTAAAAAATATTGGTGACGTAATATTTTTTTAGCATTGATTTTAGTTTCTTTTGGCATGGATGTTAGATTTGATTAAAGTCAATTTTAATGGATGGACCCATTGTTGAGGAAATGGAAACTTTTTGAATGTAATCACCTTTAACAGTTGATGGTCTTTTAGACCGAATGAATTCTAGTAAAGCTTGAATGTTGGCCACAACTTTTTCACCTGACGCGGAGATTTTACCAACAATCATGTGAATGTTACCATAGCTGTCTGTACGATAGTTCATTTTACCTTTTTTAAATTCTTTGGTTGCTTTTAGTACATCGGTTGTAACTGTACCTAATTTAGGATTAGGCATTAAACCCTTAGGACCTAAAATTTTTCCCAATTTAGATAATTCAGGCATAAATTTATGCGAAGTGATGATTACATCAAAATCCATTCAACCATTTTTTATTTCATCGATTTTATCTTTGCCACCAAAATGGTCTGCTCCAGCTTCTTTAGCTTGAGTCGAAGTGACATCATCACTTAAAACTAGTACTCTTATTTGTTTACCAAAATAGTAAGGTAATGCAATTGTGCCTCTTAATTGTTGTTCTGCTTTAGTAGTATCTAAATTAAGTTTAATTGCAATATCAATTGAAGCATCAAATTTGGTGATTGAAGTTTTTTTAACCAAAGCAACTGCTTCTTGCAAAGAATATTTTTTTTTGTTATCCACCAACGCTTTAACAGCAAGATATTTTTTATTTTTAGCCATAATTATTTGTTACCTTTTGCAGTTTTTTTAGGAGCTAAATCTACACCTTCAATTTTAATACCCATTTGTTTAGCGGTTCCTGCCACCATTCTTAAAGCCGCTTCTTCATCGTAGGCATTTAAATCAACTAGTTTATATTTAGCGATTTCTAATGCTTGACTTTTTGTAATAGTCGCTACCTGATCAGTTAGTTGATTTTTACCCGCTGTTTCTACTTTAGCAGCTTTTTTTAACATTACACTAACTGGGGATGTTTTTGTGATAAATGTAAATGACTTATCATTAAAAGCAGTGATCACACAAGGGACTACTTCACCATTACGATTTTTAGTTTTATCATTGAATTGTTTAGTGAATTCCCCCATATTAATGCCAATAGAAGCCAAAGCTGGACCAGGTTTGGCTTGGCCACCAATTAATTGAATTTTAGCAACACGAACAATTTGTTTTTTTGCAGCCACAAGTATACCTCCTCATGTTATGTATCTCTACGTGGTTTAACGGATTAATACCCTTCCACATGCTGACAATCTTATTTCCTATTATTTATAAACAGGACATTAATTATATATGTCATGATATTTTTGTCAAATTAATTAGAAGATAGGTTAAATAAAGCGGGACCAAAAATAACACTTAAGTGGATAATTTAAAACATAAATATTTATAGAAAGGTAAGATATGAAAAGAAAATCTAATAAGTTTAAATCTATAACCGATAAATTTTGTTATGGGGTTAAAGGGGTACAAAACCGCAAACAATGATTACGACTATGTGAAGATATTAGATAATCACTAAATTCATCATCAAAAATAATAGATCTATAAATCTTTTGCTAAGATATTGCTGGCAAATAAATAAACAATTGTTCAATAATCACAACTCCATGTCTTAATGGCGATATTTTGATTAAATCATTCTTTACCACTTTTGCGATATCGGAACAAAAATCATTGGCCGAATGAATTGAATTAGTACCAGCGTTAGGCGTTAAATCGACAAAAAGCGGCAAGTCACCTTGCTTGCTAACCA
>JAITJR010000046.1 GCA_031278855.1 Mycoplasmataceae bacterium
CTTTACCCAAAATGGCTAAAGCTTGTTTGCGGAAAGAGAAAAGGCAAAACAATGCTTATCGCACTAGCAGACTTACTCCCCCCCCGTTGCATAAGAAGATTATATCAATACTGCATAAATATATGTTTTAAGTTGCAGAAAACAACCAACATGTGTATCTGTACACATACTGATTAGAATTATGAATTTAATTATTTTGGTAAATGCAATTTAGGGTTATAGCTTATGAGCTTGTTCCAATTTTAAAGCATTATCTTTTAATTCATTAATTTGCTCTACCGAAGTGATATTGTTTAACAAAGTGTAAAGCATATATTGTTTTTCTTTCGGTCTGTCAGCATAATGTAATTCAATGAATTTAGCACACTCGTCTAACACGTTCATTAATTCACCAGCTTCAGTTTTAGTGATTTTACCACTTGTGAGTGGAGCTTTAATCATGGGTGGAAGGATCGCAACGAAATTAAAATCTTCTAAAGCTTCAATGCCGTTTGTGTAAGAAAAAGTGCGAAAAGTTGCGATGGTGCTGTCAATCCCTTTGATGGCATTTAACACGGAATTAACTTTTGAACTTAACATTGTTTTGATAAAAATACCCACAATTACAGTAATGGTACCAATTGGTAAAATAATCGAGAAAATTAAATCTAAATTGACTCCCCATTTACTTAAAAATATAGCTTTGATAATTGTGTAAATATTTTGAAAAATCATCACAAAAATCAAATACATTAAATCTGATTTATGTTGGGAAAAACTGTCATCAATGGTAATGGTATTTTTATTTATTTTCTTAATGATTCAAGAAGCACCGTAAGTCATTATCCAATAACCCATAACGATAAGTGTTGATAAAAAATTAAAGAAACCAAAAACAAGGGCTAAGTTAATAACAAAATCAGCATACATTTTAATTTTAAAAATACTAAAATGCGTTACACTAGTCGGGAAGCGAGAACTTAAATTGTATTTTTTAATTTTATGATTCTCCATAAAAGTACGGCTAAATACATAGAATTGCATTACTAAAGCGACGATGGCAATCAAGGAAGTAATAAACATGTACGAATATGCTAAATCAATCGCATTGGAACGAGTGGTCCAAGCGGTGGTGGGATCAGTGGCTGGGGCGGCAAAAGTGTTGGTGATAAATGACATTAACGAGAAATTAATTAAAGTGAAATGGTCACCAGCGGCTTTATACATGGCAATATATGCATTGATTAAAGTTTGTGTAGGGGCATTAAGACTTGGATCATTAGGGTCAGTATAACCTGATGAAGTTATATAACCGTTGTTAATTCCGTTTTTAATTCACGCAATACTTCTACCATCAAAAAATTTAGATTCTTTTGAATTAATAAAGTACTCGTTGAACCCAGTTTTTTCAGTGATGAAAGCAACAGTGAAATAAACCATGATAATTAAAAAGATGCATCAAAAAACCATTTTAATAATTGCTTTTTTATCCAAATAAGCAAATCCATTTTTAAATTTAGTGAATGTTTTATCTTTATTAATTGTTGTTTGGGTCATGATAAGCTCCGAAATAATTTGCCACTGTTGTGATTGGCGGGGTACTAGCAATATTACTAGCAGCAATTCTGCCTTGAGTCGGATTATAGAATGAAATCGTCCCGATTTCATTACCGATAAATGGTAACGTTGGATTTATTACCTGGGTTCATCATGTGCCAGTTGATGGGTTTACGTTATTTTTATTAAATGAACAATTACCAAAAGAAAATAAAATTTCAATGGTATTGTTTTTATCAAAATTATAATCGCTATCGCTCGTAGTGTTGTTAGTTGTTGTTTGCAATGTAATGGTGGTAATAGCTTTTAAGCGTAAATAACCAGTGTATGCTAATAGTAGTGTATTGTTATCTGCTTTATATTGAACATTGGCAATTCGAGTTAAAAATTGTAATTGCAAATGCCCAGATTTATAGAAATTTCATAACGAATCGTTATCTTTTAATTTAATGGTAGTAGTATCTGGATTGGTAATTAATACGATGCCGTTTTCAAATAAGTATGGTAAATATAAAGAATATTCAAGGCACCAATCGATCGCGAGAAAACCATGCAACGGTGTGTTTGCTTTAGTTAAATCTGTTCAAAGTTGGTAATATTCATCAGCAGTATTAATTTGTTTGTTTCGATGCTGATATTGATTGGCATAAAAATCTACCATAATCTGTGTTTCAGTTTTGGTAGAACAAGAACTAACACTAAACGGAAGCACAACACTAGTAACAATAGCGATGCCAGTAGCAATAATTAATTTCTTTGAGCGAGTTATGGACATGGTTACATGAGATCAATGAGTGTATTATCCAATAAATTAAGATTGTCGACAACTAAATGATTGTCTTCAATATGGACATACTTTAATTTGTTTTTAAAATATTTATAGGCAGCTTTATAAGGACGATGACTTAAACACAAGCCCGTTTGAAGCCGTAACCCCATTAACATAATTTGGAAGTAATAATCGTATTTTGTGTATCTATTTTTATGCATAGTTCAATGTTTAATTGTACCAACGTTTTCATAGTACGTTTGATTTTCAAACCCACAAGATCCTAACCCGATTGCTTTTCAGTCTTGGGTTAATCAATATGCTTTGTTATGCAGTGATTCACATCGACTTGATTTACACCAATTGCTTACTTCATAGCGTTGATAACCTAACTCGTGCATTAACTGAATGATTGATTGTAGTTGCGTCTCAATGCATTCATCATGTAATGGGTATTGTTGTTGATACAACATGGAACCTGGTTTAACTTCTAGTGCATATCATGATACGTGTGGGATATGCATAGTTTTAATTAATTCACCAGCGGCTTTGATATCTTTGTTTTGGAGTTCATTAAAACCGTACATTAGATCAATCGCGATATTGCCAATGCCAACTTTTTGTAAATTATCAATTGCTTGTTTAACATCATTTAAAGTATGCTGACGCTGAAATTTTTGTAAGAGAGCATTGTTAGTTGTTTGCACACCAATTGACACTCGATTTACTTTATTTGCTTTCAAAATCGCACATTGAGTTGTCGTTAATAATTCTGGATTACATTCAATGGTAAATTCATAATTATCCCGCTCAAGATATTTACTTACCGTACGGGTTAGCATGGCTAGTAAGTCATCGGTGAGACTATTAGGAGTACCACCACCAATGTATATGGTTTGGAATTGATGATGAGTACATTTCTTTGTCACTTCACTAATGATTTTATGGACGTAGGTAGTAACATCTTGTTGGTTTTTTACGAATCTAACAAAGTCACAATAGGTACAGATTGATTTACAAAAAGGAATGTGAATGTATAAATGTTTACTTTTTTGTATCATAAACTATCGATCCAATCATGTTTTGATGTGCTTTAGGACACCGCTGATGTTGTTTTGGTCGTATACATAAACATCAGGATAATGATGCCGAATTCAGGTTATTTGCCTTTTGGCATATTGACGGGTTTGTTGTTTAATTTTATTTACATCAATCTCGATTTGTGGATTCAACAACCCCCGAGCAATGCTAAGGTAACCAATTGCTTTGAAAGCATTTAAATGCTGATAGGCGGGAGTATGTTGAATAATATGATTGACTTCTTCAAATCAACCATTTTTAATCATATGATCGACGCGATTATCAATATCTTGATAAAGTTGTTCACGGGGTTTTGTGCATCAAATATAACATGGGGTGTAGTTAGGAGTTTTGGTTTGGTGCATCGGATTATGATCAGTTAGGTTTTGTAATGCTCGGACTAATCGTTTGTGATTATTACCAATATTTGTGGCTAATTTTTCGTTGTATGCGCGAAGTTTGAGTTGCAATTCTTGGTTGGTTAAATTAACAAATCGTTCGTCACGCGCCTGGTTAGTATCTAAATCATAATTTTTAATGAGAGCATCAATGTATAAATGTGAACCGCCCACAATAATCGGTATTTTATGACGAGCGTAGATAGTTTGAATGACCGTGTTAGCTTCTTGCTGGAATCGTTTAATATCTCAAGTGTCTTTAATTGAAATATGACTAATTAAGTGAAATTTAGCAGTTTTTAACTGTGCAGTCGTTGGTTTATTTACGCCCAGATTAAGTTCACGATATACCTGAAAAGCATCAGCATTAATGATCTCGCCACAAAACGCTTGTGCTAAAGTAATCCCTACTTCGGTTTTATTAGTTGCGGTTGCTCCGATTACAACAATAATTTTATTTGGGTGTGGTTGGTTTATCATATTGCCTAATGTGATTTAAAATGTGTCTAACTGCGACAGCTGCTTCACCGTGAGCACAAATAATGCTGCTTGGTTTGCCATCATAAATACAAATATTACCAATAGCATAAAGATTAGGTAAATTTGTCATTTGGGAAATATCGACAGGAATGCGATTATTTTCAGTTATTTTTAATCCTGAAAATACCTTCAAACCATCAGCACTAATGGTTTGACCGTATTGCACAATAACGTAATCAAACGGTATTTTAAAAATTTGTTTTGATTCATGCGATCGGCAAGTCAATTCATAATTAGCTATTGCTATTACTTCATAGTTTAAAAATACATCAATTTTTTTATGCAATTTTAATCTAGCGACATTGCTACCGTTGGCACGAAATTCATGCCGACGATGAATAATGACAACCGCTTTTGCTACTTGACTTAATTCGTTAGCTCAATCTACGGCTGAATCACCACCACCTAAAATAATTACTTTTTTATCTTGATAGGTATTGATTGCTTCAACATGGTAGTGCACATTGGGATGATCATTACCAGTAATTTCCAAGTGATTAGGTGAGAACATACCACCGCCTGTAGCAATTACAATCGCCTTAGTTATAATTTCAGAATCGTTTGATAACTTAACAATAAAAACATCTCGACTAAAAATGTAAGAGACTATTTTAGTTTTTAAAAAGTAAGTCAAACCAGTACTATTTAGTTGGCTAACTAAATTATTGATTAATTGGTAAGCTTTGATTTTGCTATAGCCAGGGTAATCCTCAATGATTTTTTGGCTATAAATCATTAATGGTTGTCCGCCCAAATATTCGTTGGCTTCGATTAATAATGGTTTTAAACCTTTGATGTGAGCCAAGCTAGTAGCAAAAATACCAGCAGGACCTCCGCCTACAATTAATACATCGTATTGGTTGTTTTCCATGACTATAAGTATAATTGATTCGTTGAGTAACGGCTGACTCTTCAACGATGTAGTAATATGTTTTTATTGATTTGATAATACTAAGTTTCCATCATTAATAAGTTCAACGAATGTTGATTTTTCAGCACTCCTGCATGTGCGTGTGGCGAATTTTAGTAGGACAACTATGCCAATGACCGTATAATAATAAAGTGATACTTACCAAAACAAAAATTGTTAAATATCTAAGTAACATCACTTTGTTAAGCTTTTTGTCTTGCGGTGTAATGCCATTTCTTTCATCTTGTTCGACTGTTTATCCTACATTTACTGTCACTAATGCCAAACAAGATTGAGTGGCAGGCAGCACTACCTGAGTTAACGCCATTTGGAAGGGCTATTATTTTGATGATGTCAACGCCCCGTGAGAAGTGCACGAAATTGACATTCCACCAGAACATCAAAATGACATTAAATTAGATGTGGATAAATCTAGGAAAATCAAAGATGATGCTAATCGAACACAATCATGCAATGTGTATTTCGATATTTTAACAACAAAAAAGACCACCGATCCAAGTGCAAAACCATTTGATGTCCATATCGTTTGAACAATAAGGCATACAAATTTTACAAAAACTTCTACTATTACTGTCGCTCCTGCTAAACCTACCATTATTAACATCAACAAAGATTTTGTTTATACCACTCCACCTAATGTGGTAACCGAATATGAAGTCGATCCGAATACTTTTCCAAACAATTCAATTCAATGCATTGAGGGAATTTATAGCGGTACAGAAGCAGATCGTAGCAAAATTGAAACCCATCTTACTAATGATCTTATTTGGTATCAATATCTGATATATCTATCGTTGAAATACATGTATATTGATGACTCCACCAATACCTATAGCACATTAGATGATTCCACTTGAAAGCTACATATTGATTTGGAATATAATTTTTCGACTAAAATTTTTGACTATATTACTTTACATGCTGAAGCAGCTGCGACAATTCATACAATTTTAGGGATGTCTTTTAAAGGCAGCATTGTAGTTGAGTACAGTTGGGGACAACCGGGGGGGGGATTAAATGACAAAGCTAATCCAGTGCCTGGGCCAAAATTAATGGGAGCTTATACTGTTAACGCAACTGATTACAAAGCTCATTATCCTCAAGGATATGTGCCTAATAAAGATCCCGTTTATAATCCATATACACAAGATTTTTTAGCTTT
>JAITJR010000010.1 GCA_031278855.1 Mycoplasmataceae bacterium
AACAGCACTAATGCTTCCACTGGACAATTGAAAGATTATTTTGCCATTAGCGACCAAGGTGCTTTAAGCCGCAAGAGTGGCAAAGATAGTGATTTTGTCTCAGCCCTTGAAAGTGGTGCCTTAGATGTTGGCGGTAAAATTCCTAATACTTTTAAGATCTCTGATGTTTCCTCCATCGCCAATAGTGCCTTCTATGGCTGTGGGTATTTAAAAAATAGTAGTTCTGCTTCAATTAATACACTCCAATTTATTCTTCCTTCTACTAACACTACTCTCTTCGCCGCCTCTAATGCCTTCCGTGATTGTACGAATTTACGACGCATCGAATTTGACACATCCTCAGCTGATGCAACCGTTTCCATCGCCGCTAATGTCTTCAATGGCTGTGCGAATTTAACTGGGCTTTGGAAGACTTCTAATGATCATCAGCTATATCTCTCCTCCATCGACTCTGATGCCTTCTCTGACTGTGCAAGTTTGTCAATCGACGGGATGAAAGGTATTGTTGTTAGTGAGAGTGGTGTTTTAAAGAAAGTGGAAAATAAAAATACTGATGGTACCACTATTGGCGTTGGTATTTTTAATTCAACCTTAAGCTATGCCAATTGCATGATAACAGGCGATATGGGTAACAAACTAGACAATTATTTTACCACCACCATCAACGATTATGTTTTCCGTGGCTGTGCGAGTTTAACTTCTCTCGATCTCTCAGGATCGGCCAACTCTTTGACCACCATCGGCTCTGCTGCCTTCAATCGCTGTGCGAAATTAACCACCATCGGTCTTTCCAAACTAACCGCCCTCACCACCATCGGCTCTAGTGCCTTCTCCGACTGTGCGGCAATAACCACCATCGACCTCTCTCCTCTCACTAATCTCACTTCCATCAACTCTAATGCCTTCGACGGCTGCACGAGCCTAACCACCCTAAAACTCCCACCCGCCATGTTTGCCACCGACAACCAAGCCTCCATCAACTCTAGTGCCTTCGGTGGGTGTACGAAGTTAAGTAATATTTATCTCCCAACTAATGCGGCAACACTGCCAAAAACCTGCGACTCCAACGCCTTCACCAACTGCCCAGTGAGTGGCACAATTTGATATCATAATGACTCCCAAGCCGATCTCGCCAATAGTTTTAAGAATGCATTTACCGTTTTAAAAGAAGGCGATTGGACAGTGACAAAAATTCCTACCCCGTAATAACGACAATCTTCTTCTTATCTTGTAAATACCAAATTAATAGGATATTATTATTTGGAAGATTAATACACGGAGGTGGCATGGTCGGATACCTAGTATTGGAAAACGGCTTAATTTTTTCAGGCAAACGAATTGGTTATAAAAAAGATGCCATTTTTGAAGTTGTTTTTAATACGGCGATGTCTGGCTACATGGAAACTCTTACCGATCCTTCATATGTTGGTCAAGGAGTGGTTTTTACATATCCACTAATTGGTAATTACGGTGTCATGCGTGAAGACACAGAATCAAAAAAAGTTTGAGTCGAAGGGGTGATTGTCCATGAGTTAGCTGATTACTCATCCAATTTTCGAAAAGAATCTAATTTGAACGATTTTTTGATTGAAAATCAAGTACCAGGACTTGAAGGCGTTAATACTAGAGCATTAACTAGAACATTGCGAGATAACGGTGTTATGCGCGGTAAAATTACTTCAAATATTAAAAATATTGCTAGCATCATCCAAGAAATTAAGTCTTACCAAGCTCCAGATCCTGTTTTGTTAGTCTCTTCTAAAAAACCTGTAACAATCGGGAATGGTAAATATCGAGTGGCTCTTTATGATTTTGGGGTCAAAGGTAATATTGTCAAATCGCTGTTGGCGAGAAATGCCACAGTAACGCTATTTCCTGCCACTAGTAGTAGTAAAGATATACTATCAATCAAACCAGATGGAATTTTATTATCAAATGGTCCAGGTGACCCAAAAGATAATAAAATTGCCATTCAAACCATCAAGGAACTATACCAAACTGATATCCCTATTTTGGGTATTTGCTTAGGTCATCAATTGTTGGCTCTAGCTAATGGTATGGATACTAAAAAATTGAAATATGGGCATCGTGGTCCAAACCACCCTGTGAAAAACAGTGTAACCCAACGCGTATATATCACTAGTCAGAACCATGGTTATTACATTGACGAAAGCACTATTAATCCTAAAATCGCTAGCGTTACTTATCGTAATGTTAATGATCGTACCATTGAAGGTTTGAAATACAAAAAAAAGAAAATCGTTACCGTGCAATTTCATCCCGAAGCATGTGCTGGTCCACAAGACACTGCTTATCTATTTGATGATTTTTTTAAAATCATCAAGGAGTTTAAACGTGCCTAAAAATCCAGCCATTAAAAAAGTTCTCGTGATTGGTTCTGGTCCAATTGTCATTGGGCAAGCAGCTGAATTTGATTATGCTGGTACCCAAGCCTGTAGTGAGTTAAAAAAAGAGGGAATTGAAGTAGTACTAGTTAATTCTAATCCTGCCACCATCATGACTGATAAAAATATGGCTAATCGAATTTACATTGAGCCATTGACGGTTTGTTCGCTAAAAAAAATTATTGCCAAAGAAAAACCTGATAGTATCCTACCAAATCTAGGCGGTCAAACTGGTTTAAATTTAGCCATGGAATTACATGAAAGTGGTTTCTTAAAAAAGCATCAAGTGCGATTGTTAGGTACATCAGCTGCAGGAATTAAAAAAGCCGAAGATCGGCAAGCATTTAAAGACACCATGGCCAAAATCGGTGAACCATGTATTTCGTCGAAAGTCGTGAGCACTATCAAAGATGCTATTAATTTTGCTAACCAAATTAATTACCCTGTGGTGGTAAGGCCTGCATATACTTTAGGCGGGAGCGGTGGTGGAATTGCTCATAACGAGAATGAATTAAAACAAATTGTAGAGTCTGGCTTAAGAGCATCGCGGGTGGCACAAGTTTTAATTGAACGTTGCGTATCGGGATGAAAGGAAATTGAGTTTGAAGTCATTCGTGATCGGGTGGGCAATGTCATCACAGTTTGTAACATGGAGAACATTGATCCAGTTGGTATCCACACTGGTGATAGCATCGTTATTGCTCCATGTCAAACTTTAGCCGACAAAGAACTACAAATGTTAAGAACGGCGGCCTTAAAAATTATTAGTGAACTAAAAATTGAAGGTGGCTGTAACGTTCAATATGCTTTAAATCCAATTTCGTTTGAGTATGCCGTGATTGAAGTTAATCCACGTGTCAGTCGTTCGTCAGCTTTAGCCTCAAAAGCGACAGGTTATCCCATCGCACGTGTCGCAACGCGAATTGCGATTGGATATACATTAGATGAAATAATTAACACGGTAACTAACAAAACTTTCGCTAGTTTTGAACCAGTTTTAGATTACGTTGTGGTAAAAATTCCTAAATGACCATTTGCTAAATTTCTCACAGCTTCACGTATATTAGGTACACAAATGAAAGCCACTGGTGAAGTAATGGCAATTGGTAGTTCGTTAGAAATGGCATTAATGAAAGCAATTCGTTCTTTGGAAGAAAGCAATATTGACGGATTAAAATCATTTAAATTAGATGCTTTGTCAAAACAACAAATATTAGCAGAACTACACATTACTAGTAACGAACGATTATGAGTAATAGCCGAAGCGTTAAGACGGCAAATTAGCATTGAACAAATTCATCAGATCACGACAATTGATACATTTTTTATTCACAAGATTAAAAGAATTGTGGAATTAGAAAAACAATTGACTACAAAACCTTTGTCGGTTGAATTACTAAGCAAAGCCAAAGCATTTGGCTTTACCGATAATTCGATTGCCACCTTAACTAAAAAAACAATCGGTGCCATTCGTAAAAAACGTCTACAACACCATATTGTGGCTCAATTTAAAACCGTGGATACCTGTGCTTGTGAGTTTGACGCAACAAGTGCTTATTATTATTCTAGTTATGAACCTGGGAATGAAGTTAATACTAAAAAAGTAAAAACTAAAAAAATATTAATTATTGGTTCTGGTCCAATTCGAATTGGTCAAGGCATTGAATTTGATTATTGTAGCGTGCATTGTGCTTGGGCTTTAAAAAAACGTGGTTATGAAACCATAATTGTTAATTCCAATCCAGAAACAGTGAGCACTGATTTTGATATCGCTGATAAATTGTACTTTGAACCACTAACCAAAGAAGACATCCAAAATATTGTTGATTTAGAAAAACCCGATGGAGCTATCGTTCAATTTGGCGGTCAAACGGCAATTAAGTTAACTAAACACCTCCGTAATATGGGGGTAAGAATTTATGGCACTTCGGAACATAACATGGACCGAGCCGAAGATCGGCAAGCATTTAACCAAGCTCTACTAGAATGTCGTATTCCACAACCTGCAGGAGCAACCATCTTTAGCGTTGATGAAGCCACTAAAATTGCAAACAAATTAGGCTATCCCGTATTAGTTCGTCCATCATATGTATTAGGTGGTCAAGGCATGGCAATCGCTTATGACGATGCTTCCATCATAAAGTATGTCAATCAGATTAATAAAGTGGAACAAAAACATCCGATCTTGATTGATAAATACATGATGGGGCGAGAATGCGAAGTTGATGCAATATGTGATGGGCATGATATCTTAATCCCTGGCATCATGGAACACCTTGAACGAGCTGGCATTCATTCTGGTGATAGCATTTCCGTTTATCCTGCTCACACCATTTATGCCGAACACATTGAAACTATCTGTCAATATACTAAACGGATTGCTTTAAAATTAGGAATTATCGGTATGTTGAACATTCAGTTTATTATTTCTTCCGACCGCGTGTACATCATCGAAGTTAACCCACGATCATCACGAACTGTACCTTACATTAGTAAGGTAACTAATTTACCAATTATTGACATCGCTGTAAACGTGATTTTTGGCGAAAAATTGAAAAAGATGCCTTATGGTATTGGTCTATACAAAAAAGCGTCCCACATCGCCGTTAAACTACCGATATTCTCCTTTGAAAAGATTCAGGGTAGCGAAATTTCGTTAGGGCCAGAAATGAAATCAACTGGTGAAGTATTGGGCATTGATAAATTATTTAGTGACGCTTTATTAAAAGCTTTTGTGGCTGGAGGCATTAATGTCCCTCAAACAGGTAGTATGTTAGTGACAGTACGCGAAAAAGACCGAGCCGAGTTATTACCAATCATCAATCGTTACATTGACATCGGTTTTAAAATTTATGCTACCCCTGGTACAGGTAAGTATTTAGAAGACAACGGTGTTAAAACGCAAATTGTACAGAAAGTGTGGGAAGGCGATAATAGCATCATTGATTTAATTAAAACAAATAAGATTAACATGATTATTAATACGCCCACGACGGTAACCAAGAATTCCAACTCCGATGGATTTCGGATTCGGCGTTTGGCAGTGGAACATCATATCCCTTGTTTCACATCGTTGGATACAGCAAAAGCATTACGTCATGCTATTAAAGACGGCAAATCTGAACAAGATTTAATTCCAATTGACATCACTAGCATTTAGGAGCACATTAATGGGTAAGAGTTTATTAAATTTAAAAGAAATCGAACTTGATGAGATTAATACTATTTTGGCTCGAGCACAAGCATATTGTGATGGAGCCGAAAGTGATTACAGTGGTAAAATTATCGCTAATCTTTTTTTGGAACCATCGACACGTACCCATTACAGTTTTATCACAGCAGCACACAAGTTGCATTGTCAAGTTTTAGATTTTTCGCCAGGAACATCATCATTAACTAAAGGCGAAACCTTTTATGACACCGTCAAAACATTCGCTCAATTTAATGTTGCAGCGATAGTAATCCGTAGTGCCCAAAATGCCTGATACCAAGCATTACGTAATCTTGATGTGCCGCTAATTAATGCTGGTGATGGTATGTTAGATCATCCCACCCAAACCCTATTAGATTTATTAACCATTCAACAAGAATTTAAACAATTTACTGGTTTAACGGTCCTAATCGTCGGGGACATTGCTCATTCACGTGTCGCTCATTCTAACATTATGACAATGCAGCGACTCGGAATGAAAGTATTACTATCAGCCCCAAAAGAATTTCAAGACCCGCAATATGAGTACATTGATTTTGAGCAAGGACTAAAACAAGCTGATGTCATTAATATGTTGAGAATTCAAACCGAACGACTGCCCCAAAAAATGTCTTTGACAATCGAAACAT
>JAITJR010000082.1 GCA_031278855.1 Mycoplasmataceae bacterium
AGAGCAGGATTTTGGAAGATCAAGGTAAGTAATTTATTAGCCAATAGTTACCCAAAATCCCAAAAAAAGTACCTACATTGCTTAAATTAGAATAAATTCTAGGTAATTTAATTTTTTTGTAGGTATTTAAGTACCTAAATTTTAGCGTAAAATTTCTAACTTTTAAAAAAATTACATATTACAAAGTAATATGTAAAAAATAATTTAAATTATTTTATGGTGATTATTCGGGATTTTGGGCAGCAAGAGATTGCGGTAGGAATAGTTTCTGAGCACCATGCCTTCAGCCGAAAGTTTAAGTAAAACGGTTCCTGTATAGGCACCGTTTTTATTTTACGCTAAACGAAAATATAAATATTCTTATACATGGCATAAATTAAATTGTCACTATTCTATTAATAAGAAATTAGAAAAAAAATATAATAGAAGTTAGAACCAAGACTATCTAAAACATAAATGATTAGGAGAAAACAAAATGAAAAAAGGTAAATGAACTTTGAATGAAAAAACATTACGGGCTTTAAATGACATAGAAAATAATAATGTTGGGTGTGCAGATTCTTTTGAAGAAATTTTGGAAAGCATAGGCATTTCTCTTACACCAGTCAAAAAGCTATTCGACAAAAATGAGCATGAAAAAATTAAATTTTAGTCCTGATTTTACGGAAGATTTGACTAAATGTGAAAAAATATTTGGTCTGTACGGTCTAGAACATTTAACTTATGTAATTGATATTCTACGAAAAGGCCACAAACTTCATCCTAAGTATAAAGATCGTCTTCTAGATTAAGTACAAGGAACTTAAAAATACACATTGCATATCGTTTTAAAGAAACAAGACATCCTGATTAAACGATAGTGGTGGAACACCAAAATTGATAAGAAATTATTAACAAACAAATAATTAACGTTATTTTCCACCATTTGACTAGCTTTCATAGGGAGTACTTTTTGTGAACATATCCTAGTCATATTTTTATTTTTTGTATATTAATATCATAGGGAAATGTTATGTACGCCAATCGCGGAATGTACACAGAGGAAATAATCAATCGTACGATTGATTATTTGCAAAGTGTTGATTGCATAATCGAGAAAAGAAATATTCCGATTAAAATAGTTAAAAATATCAGTGCAAGCCTCATTATGGGTAAACTATTAAGCAAATCAACCGTTGATTATTGTGGTTTTGTTAACCATAAACACATCGAGTTTGAAGCAAAACAAACGAATCAAACTAACTTTAGTGTGGAAATGATTAAACCACATCAATATGCTTACTTACTAAAAGCCGAAAAAGTTGGCAGTATTGCCTTTGTAATTGTTCATTTTTCGATTCATGATGAATTTTATTTACTACCAATAAATTGAATTGAAACATATCGCCAAACACATCAAAAGAAGACCATTAAATATGAAGACATTAAAAAAGAATGCTCGCTACTTTCAATAATTTATCCTGGCATTCTTAATTTAATGGAAAAAATTTAATTTGTCTGACATTACTTGATCATATTTTATTCACGAAAAAAAGATACCAATCAAATCTATTCCTGTATGATACATGCCTTCTAGAGAAGCTTTGATTCATTTCTTAGGGAAAAAACATTATGAAAATTAAAAATAAAATCGAAAAATATCGAAATGATCCTAACAAATTTTGGCACTATATCTTCCTGTTACTTGGGGCGATATCATTTGTAGTTATTATTCTTTTGGTTTGTTTCTTTGCTGTTTAACATCCGTTTGGATTTTTTTCTCGCTCTTCTTTTTCAATATAGCAAAGAGTCAGATTCTTACAAAATATGTTAATAGATACGCCTTCTTTTTGTGCCATTCTATGTAGATATTCTAAATCGATTCCAGATATTTTAAAAGATACCGTTATTGAATTTGTACGGGATTTACTCATATTTTTGTATTTTAAATTTGCAACCTTATCTGTTAAATTTATTCTTTGATTGTTCATTATTGGCCTCTTTCATATTCTTTCTGTTTTTGTAAAGTTTGTTTTTCTTCATGATTGTGCCGAAGACATTCTTTTCTATCTAAATGAACATCAGATTGCTCTCTAACTAACTTTAATAATGCAGGATATTTCGCACTATCTTCATAAAAATCAATTAACTTATTGATATATTCAACATTATCGGTAATTTGAATAATTGAAATATTTTTTTCATTAAACAAAGGTTTGCAAAACACAGTGCAGTTCTCTTATTTCCGTTTGGAAATAATTGCTGCTTACATAAATCAGATAACATTTTCACTCCATCATCAAATGAATTAACACTATTCATTCTTTTTAAAACGAAAGATTCAGAATCTTTAATCTCTAATACTTTAGGTTTATGAAAAGAACCCTTAATGTATGCTTGATTAGTTCTTCACTTCCCAGCCTCATCTTCTTCGTAACCATCTAATAGTTTATTAATCTGCTTAATGTCGTATAGATAAACATCTTGATCGTCATTAGCTCTATTAATAATATATTGATACGCTCTTTTTAAACCAACAATAATTTGTGTTTTATCAAAATCTATTTTATTTTTAGATTGCTCATAATTATTGACAATGTTATAAGTTTCAGCAAAAGTAATCCCTTTATCTTCAATTTTTGCTGCTTGGAAAATCATTTCCACAAAATACTTGTGAGCAACTTTTATTTGTTCATTTTTATATTTTTTTGCTTTATTATTCATATTTATCTCTCCAAATGAATTCTAATAAACTCGTCAATTAATCATTCATGACTAATTTCTCTCAATTGTCCGTGATGCCCGACTATTACTAATTTATCATTCACAAAAGATAATTGCTGTAAAACTCCTCTAACCCAGACATTTTGTCTATCTTTTTTTGAAACGTTGTCGTAATACGAAATGATGTATCACCCCAGCCCTACTGAATAACCGTTTCCATTATCTCTAAATCCTCTAACTGCTGGGTATCTAACACCATGATTAGATAACTCTTTATAGATTATATTTTCGTTTAAGGCAACAAGTGCATTGTTGTATTCGTTCATCCACAGCTTGCCGATTTTGTCTTTTCACTTTGTTATTTTATCATTTAATTTTTGTTCTAATATTTTCATATTTATTCCTTGTTCTAGATGAACATAACATAAAAGTATACTTTTAAGTAAACTTTTGTCTACTTTTTTGTATACCTTATCTATTTCCCTATTTTCCTTATCTATTTCCCTATTTTATAAATGTTTGATTTTTAATAACTCTTGTCGTTTGCGAATGAAGATATTTACACACTCTTTAAATTTGTTTTTCAACCCAATTAGCGTGGATAGCAACTTTATCAAAATTAACGTTTGTGTGCAGAACGTACTTTAGTGATTCATGAAGGGATAAAGATAACCCCAATATAAACTAGCAACATTCCAGCTGATAAGAATGTAGTTGATAGTGTTGTTTGCTTCACATCAGAACTATATAAACCTTCAGCAGCATAATGCACAGATAACCCCACATCGGCAAACACACTAACTACTAAATATAGGACACTCACCCCTAATAAAATTAAAGCTACTCAAGCAGCTGGCTTAAAAATACCTGTTTTTTGAACATTAACTTTATGAGTTTTACGATTAATCAAACATCCTAAAATAGCCACACCAATAAATGTGAATACGAATAAAATATCTCAGTTAGACACAATATCCACGAACGAGAAGATGCCTTGGGACTCTTTGTCAAAGAACGCAGGTAAACCACCAGTATTAGCAAAGAATAAACCAACAACAGTACAAAGTGCAAAGAAAATGAAAGTTAGAATTGTTCCGTATACCACTCCACCGATTGGTCTACCATTATATTTTTTATTTAAAGCATCAAATTTGTGACTTAAAAAAATTTCGTGTTTCACAATTAACTCTTCGTAGACCTTAACACCAGTAACAACAGTTCCGTTAATAACACTCATGATACCAGCGGCGATCAAAATATAGATTACTGAATATAACCAACTAAGATTATGACTGCTTAATCAGCCTTGTAATCCTTCAACTTTCCCACCAGGAGATGCTATCAATATAGAGACACTAATACCAACATAAATTATGGTAACAATGATTAGCCCCAACGTCATAGTAAGCGGTAATTTTTTTGGTTCTTTCATATCACTAGTTAAGTTGGCAGGGAAAGTAAAACCGTTGAAAGCAAAGAAAATAGCAGGAATGGAAGCAATCACACCAAATGCTGGTGACAATTGACTAAATAACGGCGTATTAGCGGAAGGACCTGTTGGTGGTTCGGGTAACAATGGGTTAGCTATGGCATTCCCAGTACCAAGATATATGTAGCCAATAATAAAAGCAAATATGATTGGAATAAATTTAACGGACATAATAATTCAGTTTTGAATGTTAAAAAATCTCACTGACAAACCAGAAGTAAAAAAGAATCAAAGTAAAACACCCAAAGCAATAAGCATAATAATTCATCATTGTGGAGCTTGGGCGGGATTTATGCCTTGAAACAAGGCTTGGACAAAGTAGTAGGCTAACGAAATCAAGATGATGGGGGTATATATATAAGCCACAAAATTTTTACAAGAGTTATACAAATATTTAGCATTAAATGTTTTAACTCACGCCGCAATCCCTAAGTTAGACTGACTTTTTTGCCCTGAAACAATTTCAGCAAGACATAAGGCCATTGCAATAACACCAGCCGCCGCCACAAGTCAACAGACAATTGATAAAATAATGCTATTTTGGGTATTGGCTAGAATGCTACCATTCTTGAAAAATATTCCCGCTCCAACGCAAGCTCCAATAACAACAAAGATACAAGACATAAAGCCTAGTTGCTTTTTCTTTGATAGATCACTTACACTCTTTTTTTTATTTACAACACTAGTATGTTTCATATGTTCAAATTAAAATTACTTCCTTAAATTTACAATTGCTTCAATTTCTACCAATACGTCTTTAGGTAATCTTGCTACTTCCACGGCACTACGGGCTGGTTTCCATTCACTAAAATATTCAGCATATATTTCATTCATGGCAGTAAAATCATCCATATTTTTTAAGAACACTCCACAACGTATTACATCTTTCAATGTCGCGCCAGCACTTTCAACAATTGCTTTAACATTTTCCAATGATTGACGAGTTTGATCTTTAATGTTCTCGCTCACTTTTTGCATGGTAAGAGGATCAAAAGGAATTTGCCCTGAAACAAACAAAAAATCATTGACAATAATACCTTGTGAATATGGGCCTAAGGCTTTAGGTGCTTTTTCAGTATTAACGACTTTCATGTAACCTCATTCTTTTTTGAATGCTAAGTATATTACACTCTTTGTTATTTTGCTAAAATAGATTAAATTACGATATAATGCAATTTTATGGTTAACGCCACACACACACACACACACCGAGTGAACTTGGATTAGTTACTATTTATAAATACATAAAAAAGGAACATGGCATTGTTCCTTTTTTACGTGTGAATGGGAATTAGGGGAACAATATGAAGAAAAATAAAAAGATTTATTGCACATTAGGATTAATTATGACACCATTACTTACTGTTGGTGTTGCTGGACCAATAATTGCTTGTCATTTGAATAATACCGCTGTAAAATCAACCACTACCATCAGTATCAATACTGTAATACCTGCAAACACTAGTATTGGGGAAATTCAAATTGTTGATGGTCTTACTGCTCCTACAGAAAAACAAATATTAGGCACAATCAATGTTTGAATTGCAAGTCAATCAGCTGAAACAAAAGCAAAATGACACATTAATCAAGTTTATTGCAACGATATCCAAACTGGAGGTTGTAAGATTCTTGTACAATCATGGTCGCCAGATTATGATACATCATCATATACTAACGTAGTCTATTCTACGAAAACACCGACACAAAAAAAGTCTTTAAGGGAAGCACTAACTGGTAGTTCGACTGGAACAGATGCTGTAATTTTAAACAATATTAGTAGCGGTAGCGGAGGTGGAACGTTTGATACTTGATTAAAGACACAAAATGCTACTAACATAAGTTCTCTTAAAGGAGACAACAAAAAAACAGCACTTTTACGTTGGTTGGATAATAGCAATTTATATAATAATGGCTTACACATTAACCAAATTGATGTAACTACTCCATTAAGTTGAGACGCCACCAATAATCAATATTCTTTTGTCATCAATGCTAAAAGTGGATCAAATATTTATACAAATGATTCACTAACAGTAGCTTTTAAAGTTGGTCGAATTAATATAAATGGCATCTCAGATTTAACTAAAAGATTATCTTTTGTAATTACTCCTAGTACACAAGAAATTTATAGTCAATTTACTTATGTAAACAGTACTAAAATAACATCAACTAATTTACCATTTGAGAATTTTGATTTTACAAGCCTTACAAAAGATGGTGTAACTTTTACTGTTAATGGTAACGAATATTATGAAACTAGTACAGGTGTAACACTATCATGATCTGCTACTGAACCTGTTGCATTATCAACTGTAATAAGCAGTACTGATTTAGGTGCTTTACCTGAAGATCCACGTGATCATGATGACATTAAGTATTTAGTAGGACAAGCAAATTCAAGCTACCCAATTGAATGAAACGATATTACAATCGGAGAAATCAATGCTACTAATCATATGGTAGTTTTAACACCAAAAGCTGGTTCGATTTACTATACATCTAATGCAGTTACTATTACATGGTCATTGCTATCTTAAACATTAACAATTTGAAAACACACTGATGCTTAAGAATCCATGCGCAAAAAAATTATTTAACATTTTATTTATTATCACTGGTTTAATAACAGGATATGTTTTTTGAGGGTTTTTGTTTGGTTGCAGTTCTACTCCCAAAATTATACCTAGTATTGTATTGAGTATTGATCGTAACCCAACCATTAGTTTTAATTCCACTGCTCATCGTGATGCCACAATTAAATTACAATTTCAAAAAATTAAATTTAGTGAAATATCTATGGTTTACCGTGATGACATCAAATCCCAATCTGGTTTGACATATAGAAATTTTTTAGAAATAACTATTCCTTCCAATACCGACGATACTGCCGTTATTAATATTTCATTTAAGAACGATATTCCCGAGTGTGACTTTACTAGTTTTCATTTATATCTACAGGCAGTAAGCAACGACATTAAAAGTAATGAAATTTTCATCAGTGTATTTTTGGTTCAACAAAATCTAAGTGATATTTTTACCCAAACTGATTTAGGTGCTTTTATCATTTCTCCAACTGAACCCGAAATTTTAAATAAAGCCATCGCCTTGAATCCTAAATATAATCCCAATGAATTTGATAACGAATCATTAAGTATCATATTGATTAGTAATCAGTCAGCAAAACTATCATGTAGTGATCAAGATTTATGAATTGGCGAAGTAACATTGACTTGAACAATCTCAAACACCGAAGATGTGAATGACATAATTAAAGTTACAGATTTATCAGAAGGCGGTACTCATGCTTTTGTTGAATGGCCATCATTTAGCGATATTATTTGACGTGTCACAGTCTTAAATCCTGAACATACTGAAGCTTGATACAACACTAGTTTTTGGCCTTATGTAAATTTACAAATTAATGCTGTCGGAACTACACCGCAGGCTACTGTCACTGGCTTGATTCCTCATTGAAAAAATAGCGTTACATTAAGTTTTCTGGTCGAGAACGGAGCATAGTTATGAGAAAAAAGAAAACATGATTATCGTTAGTTATGATTGGTTCCATTGCTGTTTTTCCAATTGTGAATGAAATAGTAAGATCAGATGATTCCATTAATAAAACATTAATGACAAGTTCTAGTGATAATGTTAAATTTGATTTAAGTACCTTAACTGGTAATAGTTTAAATGAAACATTTACAAGTCAACCAAGTAACAATACGTTATTACGTGCTTTTTTTAATCAGTACAAAGACCAAATAGGCGGGACTTATTACAACCAAGTTTTTATTACTAACGATACAGTAAATAAAGAATTTAGCATAACTGCTTATGATTGAGCTCCCAATGTATCTGGCACTAAGACAAATATTAGTTACATCGTAAACATTACCCCAATTGAGGATTTAACCACAATATTTGGAGGTGCCAGTTATACGTTGTATAGCGATCCAACCGAATCTCCTTGGAAAAAAACACCTGCCAAAATGGACTTTATTAACGCCATTAAAAGCAAAGCCGAATCATTTGCCGCTATCGACTTCAATCAAATCACTGTTAATCCAGAAAATATGGAATACGACACAAGCAATGAATTGTATTACATCACCATAGCTGCTGCTCCAAATTCTAATAAATACGCGGGAAGTGTAAATATTTATTTTGCACTTTATCAAGTTACAATTAATTTTTTAGGGTTAAATTTTAAATTCGATGCCGACATTAGTGATCAATATTATCCCACTGTCGAAGGGAATGTTATCACCTTAAATTATGATGGCGAATATAATGTGACAGACGATGGTACAAATGTAAGCGATCGTAGTATTAACGTTCCTGATAACTATACAAATACGGTAATCAATTTGGTTGGAAATACCATCAATATCAATCCAACTAGTGATGCAAGTTCAATCACATTGGGTGAGAATACCAATGTAAATATTAGAATTAATGCTCCTTCATTAAATTTCAAAGGGGCTGCTGGATATGCTGGAATAAGAGTCCCATATTCATCAACATTAACATTAGATGGTAGTTCCAACATTACTTGCACGGGCGGTGCCACTACGACAAGATGTGGAGCAGGGATCGGCGGAGTGGTAACAACAGATTCTGGTCCTGGTGGTGATGATTCGATTTTAAACTGTGGAACCGTTAACATCTTGGGAACTGTTTCAGTCACTGCTACTGGTAACGTATCAACTGCTTATGACAAAGGTGGTGCATCAACTGGCATCGGTGGGGCTGGATGTTCTTATGGATATGGTGGTAAATGTAAAAAAGTTTATATTGATACAACTGGAACGATAACCGCTAAAGGTGGTGGTTATGGTATTAGTACTTATACCTATGGAGGTAGTGCGCCAGGTATAGGTGGTGGTAATGTTGGTAGTTATGATAATAACCCAAAATACGGAGGCGATTTAGAAAGTATTGAAATTCATAATGGAACTGTATATGTACAGAACGGAGATTCCAACAAATCTTCAATTGGTTCTGGTTCAGTAATTGGTGGCGGATCAGTCGCAACTGGAACAGCCACAGCGATGCAAAATACAATGATAGCTGGCTCTTTAAGAAATTTTCTGATGACCGGAGGTACTTTGATTTGTAAGGAAACTACGACAGCATTTTATAGTTATTGTGGTATTGGAGCAATCATTGGTGGCGGCGGAGTTGTTAAAACTCAATCTGGGAAACCAACAGATGCTTCAAATTTCACTAGTGGCGGACTTGATCACATCAATATTTCTGGTGGCAGTATCTATCTGATCAAAAATTTAAATCTTGATGCAACAAAAAATGTTAAAGCCACATTGCAAACAGTCGGTAGAGGTTCAATTAATTTTCTAGTGGATAATGCTGTACCATCAGATGCTACATGTCATGGTGGAAGTATTGGTACTTTTAAAGTTTCGAATGCTTCGATTTTGATGAATAAATATGTTGTCGACAAACAACCAGTTGACGAAGCTGGACATACGCTTTATCCATGTTATGTCCCTAATGCTATCAACGGAAATGTTACATCTGGACACACATTAACAATCCCAAGTATTCAGTACACATCAAATCTTGTTAATTTTACCACTTACGATCCCAACGCTCAATATAGTGGTGTAATTTATTTACCAATTGGTTCTTATAACGACATCATGATTAACGGTACTACATATCATGCTGAAGTAACTGACATTACCACTCCAACTGCAACTCATAACATTGTTTTAGCTTAAGTTCTCGTAGGGGTACCTTGTTACGACTTAACTCCAATCACCACTCCTACCCTAGACGTTCGCCTCCTTGCGGTTAGCAAAACGGTTTTAGGTATTAGCGGCTCTCATAGTTTGACGG
>JAITJR010000063.1 GCA_031278855.1 Mycoplasmataceae bacterium
GGTAGTTTGGTTATTTGATCAATTGATCACCAAAATGGCATCTACATTGAATACATGCTAATAAACACCAATTATGGTAATCTTTTCTTTTCGATCATTGCTTTTGCTCTTTTAGGTACCTCCGTTGGTATTTTAATGTCCGCCTTATTAAATTCCGTTGTATCCATTCAAATTATTGGAGCTACTTTGGTATTGTTCTCTGTTTTTTTGGGTGGCGGCGGGATTCCACTTCAGTATATTGCCATGTATTCACAAGATGCCACCACTCATCAATTTAAGCCATTCTCGATCTGAACCATTACTTATTTTTCACCGTTCCGTTATCCGACTGCCTTAATTTTGGAATCAGTGACTCAAGGTCCAGCATTCAATGCTGGTACATTAACACCTGATCAATGAAACCAAGACATCATTCAAGATTTGTTTAGTGAAGGTAACTTTACCACACTTGCATCGTACAAATCTATGCATCTTGGGTATTCCTCAATATTTGATATTAAACATGCTTTTATCACTAACTTAGTGCCGATCCCTTATTTTAACTTTGATTTAGGGGATGGTAATGTTTGAAATACATGGTATGTTGATAAATGTAGCGGAGCCATATACATGCCATACATTCACACTAAAATTATTGATACTTGACAATTAAATCCAATCATCTATGGAGCCTATTGGTCAGGGGACATCAATGAAATATTTAATACAGGAGTTCCTGCCTGGTTCCCGATTAAAAATATCCCTACTTTTGCTTTTGCTCAACCCGTAGACAAAATATTGGATTTAATTATTCCGTTCGCTATTTCAGCTTTATTTTTAGGAGGCTCAATGGCTCTATATCGTAAAAATATCATTAATTCGAGAGGATAAACTATGGAAAAACATACTACAGAAATAACTCAGGTTCGCCACAAATACCAAGCATTATCAAAACGCAAGTTTTTTAAAGCATTAGCAAGTTCATTCCGTCGCAAAAACTACTTTGAAAAACACATTCATGATTTTTTTCAACGTCTCGCCGCACATTCCTTCCCGCAGGATGGCAAAGTATTGATTAATTTGCATAATATTTCGAAACAATTTCCTGTACCCCAAAATAAGCCCAGTGTTCTTTTTAATAATGTTAATATGCAAATTAAGCGAGGTGATGTAATCTCTTTAATTGGTGCCAATGGTGTGGGCAAATCCACATTATTAGATATTTTAGTTGGTTATTTAAACCCCACTAACGGGAATGTTAAATACGACTTGGAATACACATGATCACCAACTGAAAAAATTGGTATTTCTTACCAAAAAAATGTATTGCTATCATCATTATCAGTTTGGGATTACATTTCTTTCACCCATCGTTTATATAAATCTCGTACATCACTAGAAGATTTGATTATTTTTTGCTATGCTTTTGGTATTGAAAAATTCTGTCGCATGCGAGTTAGTAAGCTATCAGGTGGGCAACAGCAAAGACTAAATGCAATGTTGTCTTTATTCCATAATCCTGAAATAGTTTTATTAGATGAGTTGTGTAATAACTTAGATATGTCCATCAAAAAGAAAATCATTGATTTTATTAAAAATTATTTCAGGATTAAGAACATTACGGCCATTATTATTTCACATGACATTTATGAAATAAAACATATCGCTAATCGCATTGTCGTACTCAAAGATCGAAAAATTGCGAATGATTTAACCATTAAACAATTAATGCATCGAAACGGAGGCATTGATCGTTTGATTGCAGAAAGTATATAAATCATGAGAGCCAGCTTACTTTTCATCAATAAATCATTTTGGAAGTCATTATTTAATGTCTTGTTTAGCTTTGGGATTCCAGCCGTCTTTATTTGTGCATCTTGTTTATCTTGAAATTTATTTGGCGGCACAATCTCATCAGTTTTAGTTTTTCCATCGGTATCCTATATCTCAATTGTATTTATTAGCTTAGTAGTGATTCCTACTATTATTTTTGAATATCGTACTTCCAATATTCTGCGGCGAATTGAAGATGCTGGCAATAAAAAAATTAGTTTCATCTGAGCGATGAGTATCTTCTTTGGTTTATTATTTATCGCTAATTATTTCTTTAATTGTGCCGTTGGCACACTATGTATGTTCAACAACTTTCAAGTTCATATTATGTGGGACACTGCTAACTATGGGGCGGTGTTTTATACATTAATATTAACAATTATCTTGTGTACCACAATTGGGATTACAATTGGGATCAATGCCAAATCATTAATTTTTATTCAAGTATTTGGCATATCATTTATCCTAATTAGTGTTTTTTTGGCCTATTGGATTATTCCAGTACAATTACTAACAGCTGAGCCAAACTATAACGCCATTCGTTTTATTAGTTATTTATGACCATTAAAATATATTTCTAATCTATTCACACAATCTTGATTACAAACAGCATCATTTAATATATTCCATGTTTCTCCTTTTGACTTTGGTAGCTCTTATGCCTCTTCGCTATGGGTGGTATATCCTGATGATTCCCAAAAGACCTTCTTTGACATACTGAATGTTCCTGATAAAATTGCCGACATATTTGCCCCATTGGCGTGGATTGTTGTATTATTTGGTGTTAACTATGCGTTCTACAAATATCAAAGGAGAACATAATGAAAAAATCGTATTGTTTTATTAGTTTGGGTTTATTAACTCCGATGGTCGGTATTACTACGGGTTGTTACAATAATAAACCCGTAATTGGTTATGGATATCTCAAGTCATTAAAACTAGTAAACAATAGTACTTTTACACAACCAGATTCGGAAACACCAGGTACGGGTCTCATTATCTCTAGCGATAAAGGGACGGTGTGAAGCATATTAGATCATGATTACCAACGTTTTAATACATTAGGTTGAGTACTTCTTCCTCTCCCTCTCCCAGATTATCGATTCAATGACGCCTTCACATTTATCGATTGGAGTAAATTACAATTAGAACTAGACATGACTATTCACTTTAAGCAAACTGATTTTGACTCCAGAACATGGACATGATTAAATGAACCTGGCACATATAATGCGACAAGTAATAGTCTTGCCACTATTTTTGATCCTAAAACTATGGCACATTTTCAATATACCTTTAATGTTTACCATGAAGTGAACACTACTCAAGGCGTTGATCCAACTTATCGGGCTAACCAATTATTATTTCGTGCTAGCTCATCAACCATTAATTATCAATTGTATACTAGTTTAATAAATCAATTTTTAACGCTCAATATTGTTGCTAGTGATGATGGTGTAGATTGAAATTTAAGTTGAATTGCACCGCTTTGTAGTTTTTATGATGATTGAAAATTAGATAATAATTTACTTAACTTTGAATTTAAATTACTCACTACTTCAACCGATGCAAGCCAAATTATCACTCCCTTTAATGATGTGATTGGGTTTAAATATGAGACTCCACCTAAGAGTCAATACTTTACGATCATCAATGATTATTTTGGAAAGAAATGGTATTAAGTATGAGAACCAAATTTCAAAATAATATTTTAATCTGAGGAGCCGCCATGTTAGGTGGAGTATTCGTGTTAGGCACCATCATTCCCATCGCCATTAATTTCGCGGAACAAGATAAAATTTCTGCCAAATTTGATAGCACTATTTCATTCACTAACGATACTAAATACGGTAAATATTATGATGTCGGAAAAAATGCTAGTCATGCTAGTCCTTTAACTTGAAACCAAATGAACGAATACTGAATTAAACATGCTAATGATACTGAAATGCAGTTGGGCGAAATTATTTACGGTATAAGTAAATTTTTACCCACTCTATCGACCATCACTTCTTATTCATATGAATGTACCATTTATAATTATGAACATCGTGTCTTACAAATCAATTCAAACACACAAATATTTGAATTTAAATTTTGATACGAAGTAAAAACAAATTATCATCCGAAAGACCCTAATTTCATCAATTACGTTTCCGCTTATCGTTTCTATATAGATTGAACTACCCCAGAGTTCTTACAAGCCGATCAACAAAAACAACCAGGGTTATATCGTATTTTATATAGTCAATACTATACATATACACCTGTATTTGATGATTGAGAATTAAGGTATACTAATTGTAGTGTTAATTCACATAGTCTAGTATTTGCTACCCAGGAGTTTGCCTAATGTATAAATTAAAAACTTTTGTGATATCAGGTTTAGGAATTGCCGTGGCAACATGTGCCACAATCATTCCAACAACAGCATGTAGTTCAGTGTACCTTATTTTACGGGATAATGATTTTAGTAAGGGCGATTTAGACGGCACGAAAGTCCCCACTAACTCTAGAATCATTGATGCAACCAATACCTTACTGTATATGACAGACTATGACTTTGAATATAACCTGAGCGATGTTCCCAGCAGCATTACTTCACCACAAAGAATAAAATTACAAGGTAGTTCCTACTTTAGTCACCTAGTACTATTTGCTGGTGAGGTCGCTTATACAATCAAAGTCATCGCGGCAATGAACTACCACGGTAATATTTACAAAGAATCAATTACCGTAAATATAAAAACTACTGCATAGTTTTTCAGAAGATACTTGGTTGAACCAAATTATTAGTCATTCACAATCGATACTAATTTGATATAAATTCAACATGACCAGCACGAGAGAGAGAGAG
>JAITJR010000105.1 GCA_031278855.1 Mycoplasmataceae bacterium
CCAGAAAACCTATTCGGCTCTTTTAAGCTCAAAGCCACCGCCAACGACGGCTCTGGCAAAACTAAAACCATTACCATTTCCTACTACGGTGTCTCTTCCATTAATGAAAACAAATGCCGTTTTCTATACTCTGGCGGTCGCGTATCCGATGAGCAAGACCTCACCATCAATGACGGAACCCTAACCCTAACTCCATCCGACGGCGACAAAAAACTTTTAAAAGCGGTATATTTCGGCACCTCGAGCGGTGTCTCCTCCATCGGCAACGACTTCCTCCCCTACTGCCGCTCCATCTCCTCCATCGACCTCTCCCCTCTCACCAACCTCGCCAAAATCGGCAACTCCTTCCTCTACCAATGCTACGCCCTCACCACCATCACCCTTCCGTTTTCCCTTACCGAAATCGGCAATAGCTTCCTCTACCAATGCTCCGCCCTCACTTCCATCGATCTCTCCTCTCTCACCAACCTCACCAAAATCGGCAACTATTTCCTCCAAAACTGTCCCGCCCTCACCACCATCACCTTTCCATCTTCCCTCACCGAAATCGGCACCTATTTCCTCCAATACTGCTACGCCCTTACCTCCCTCGACCTTTCTTCTCTCACCAACCTCATCACTATCGACAACAGCTTCCTCCGAGACTGCTTCGCCCTCACCACCATCACCCTTCCATCTTCTCTCACTTCCATCGGCTCCTATTTCCTCCAAGACTGCACCGCCCTCACCTCCATTGACCTCTCCCCTCTCACTTCTCTCGCATCCATCGGCGGCTCCTTCCTCTACGACTGTACCGCCCTCACCACCATCACTCTTCCATCTTCTCTCACCACCATCGGCAACTCCTTCCTCTACCAATGCTACGCCCTCACCACCATCACCCTTCCATCTTCCCTTACCGAAATCGGCAATAGCTTCCTCTCCTACTGCTATGCCCTCACCTCCATCGACCTCTCCCCTCTCACCAACCTCGCCAAAATCGGCACCTATTTCCTCTCCAACTGCAACTCCCTCACCTCCGTCACCGTCGGCGACAATGATTTTTCTCGAGAAACCATCTCTCTCGGCTCGAATCCAATGGATGTCGTCACCAACCTCACCACCAATAAAATCTATGGCTCCAAAGCCGCACAATTCCGATCAACCATCGGCTCCGCCATATCAAACTGAAGTCTTGTTTCATAACCAGCAACTCTATAAATATTTCTAATATGAAATAAATTTACTTGACTCTTTAAAATAAGTTAACTAATGGCCAACTAGATTCACTATATGAACATGAACATTCTTAATCTTTAATATAATCAAGAAGATAAATAATTTAAGGATGTAATTATGGCAAATATGGATTTAATCAAAAAGCTGCGTAGTATGACTCAAGCTGGAGTGATGGATGCAAAAAAAGCATTGGAGGAAAATCATGATGATTTGGACAAAGCAGCTCAATGATTAAGAGAAAAAGGGATTGTTAAGGCGGCAAAAAAAGCAGCAGCAGTGGCAACTGAAGGTGTAGTTAAAATAATGATAAATGGCGATAAAGCTTTATTGGTGGAAATTAATTCTCAGACTGACTTTGTCGCAATGAGCAACAGTTTCATTGAATTAACTAACGAAATCACACAAGCCGTTTTTCATGCTAATGTTAATACCCTTGCTGAAGCGTTAACAGTAAAAACAGTGAAAGGTGTTACAGTCGACGAAGCATGCACTGAATTAACTGCTCGCATTGGTGAAAAAACGGCATTACGTCGACTGGAAGTAGTTCACAAACAACCAAACGAAGTGTTTGCACACTATGTACATAATAACAATAAAATCGGTGTTTTATTAGTAATGAATCCAGGCGCTAACGAAATAGCAGGACACGATGTAGCGATGCATGCGGCAGCGATGAACCCAAAGTTTTTAAGTCAACAAGAGGTTGATCAAGTTTGATTAGCCAATGAAACTAAAATTTTAAAAGAACAAACAATTGCCGAAGGTAAACCAGCTGATAAAGCGGAAATGATCGTCAAGGGTCGTGTGAAGAAAATGCTTGCGGAAGTGTGTTTGTTAGATCAACAATTTTTTAAAGACCCCACCAAATCTATTCAAGATTTCTTAAAAGCTCATAATTCGATCGCTACCAAATATTTTCGTTACGAAGTAGGCGAGGGTGTTGAGAAAAAAGTTAATGATTTCGCTGCTGAAGTAGCTGCTCAAATGCAATTAAACTAATGGCTAAAAAAAGAATTATTTTAAAGATTTCTGGTGCGGTTTTAAAAGAAAAACAAAGTAATCATATTTTATCTTCTGCTAAACTACAAAATATCGCTACACAAATTAAAATTATTCATCGTAATTATGATGTGGCTATAGTTGTCGGTGGCGGTAATATTTGGCGTGGTGGTACCAGCGATTTAAAATTGTACCGTGAAGACCAAGCCCACTATATGGGCATGGTCGCTACGATCATTAATGCTGTCGCTTTAAAAGAAGCTTTACTTAAAATTGGTATAGCTACCGAAGTACATTCATTATTACCTTGTCCTAAAGTAGCAATTAATTATCGAAAAAGTATAGCCAATAAAACGTTAAGCCAACATAAAGTAGTTATTTTAGCCGGGGGAACAGGGAAACCATTTTTTAGTACCGATACGGGTGCTGCTAAAGAAGCGATTGAATTGCAAGCGAACTGCATATTAATGGGTAAAGACGGTGTGGACGGTGTTTATTCGGCTGATCCTAAAAAAAATCCAAAGGCAATTCGTTATACTAATTTAACCTTTCAAGCAGCAATCAACCAGCAATTGCAAGTAATGGATTTAAGTGCTATGAAATTATGTCGGTCACATAACATTCCTATTTTAGTATTTAATATGGAAAGAGATAATGCAATTGTTGATGCCATGAATCGCAAAATACCGATTACAATTGTAGATAACGAGAAGTAGGAGTGTTTATGCTAGAATGAAAAGATTTGCAAGAAGAATTTGAATTGGAAACTGATGATGTAATTAATTGACTCGGTGATGAATACTCTCGTATTCGTAGTGGTCGGGTTAGTTTAAATATCCTAGATATTGTTAAAGTAGAGGCTTATGGAGAAATGATGAGTCTTAATCAAATTGCTAATTTGCAAATAGTTGATGCTCGTCAAATTTTAATTAAACCGTACGATCGGGGTCAAATCCATGATATTGCTAAAGCGATCACAGCCAGTCAGTTAAATGTTAATCCCCAAGTAAATGCTGACAATATTCGTTTGATTTTTCCAGCTCAAACCGAAGAAAATCGTCGTCAAAATACTAAGAAAGCTAAAGAAATTTTGGAAGTAGCTAAAACTAAATTACGAAATGTACGTAAAAATATTCAAGACCATTACAAAAAGTTAAAGGACACAATCAGCGAAGACATCATTCGTTACTTTGAAGAGGAACTAAATAAAATCACTAAAACCTATAACACCAAATTGGAAGATATTTATCTTAAAAAAGAACAGGAATTGATGCATATCTAATAATGATAAGTAACATTCCCCAACATGTGGCTATCATTATGGATGGCAACGGTCGTTGAGCCAACGAATTAAAGCGCCCGCGTTCTTTTGGACACAAAAAAGGGGCATTAGTAATTGATGATATTCTTAAGACTACAATTCAAAAGCAAATTAAGGTTTTATCATTGTTCGCTTTTAGCATCGAAAATTGAAATCGACCAGCTAAAGAAATTGATATGATTATACGTTTAGCTGTCAATAAATTATCAAAAAAGACGCTTACTTTTTTTAACGAACAACAAATTCAATTTCGGTGAACAGGTTTTAAGGAACGATTACCACAGCAATTAGTTAATCGATTATTGTCTGCCCAAACCACTACCCAACAAAATTCAGGTATGATTTTAAACATTTGTCTAAACTATGGTGGTCAACAAGATATTCTTCAAGCTGCCCAAAAAATTAATACCAGCAAACAAAAATTTGCTGATTTATTGTTAACGAAAGATTTACCGCCAGTTGATTTATTGATTCGCACTGGCAATGAAAAACGTATTAGTAATTTTATGTTGTGACAATCATCATACGCAGAAATTATTTTTGAGCCAACGCTTTGACCAGCATATAATTCGCAAATCTTCACAAAAAATTTATTAGAATTTTCTAAAAGGCAAAGGAGATTCGGTAGAATTTAATGATTGTTAATAAATTAGATCAACAAATGAAAGATTCGATGAACAAAAGAGTTCGTACAGGTCTTTTGATGCTTGTTTACGGACTCATTATTTTATTTTGTTTAACTTTATCTGATAAGTCGTCTAATGGTTGGGCTGGATATTTGCAACTGGATGCATGGGTTTCGTTTATTTTTGCCGTTGTGAGTGTGTTAGGCATCGCTTGAATTACGGTGTTTATTGCAAAAGAATTACATTATTGTTTTGTTGGCACTAACAATAAAAATCAAATTATATTTTTAGCTATCATCATGTTATTGATTCAATTAGTGCCAACTTTTATATGGTTATACCCCAATTATTTTTCAGTACACCATAAGTTAATTTGATTTTTAGCTTTTATATTAAGTATTGTGATTCTACCTTTAATTGCCGTTCCGTTTTTATATCACATGGTGAAATGTGGTAAAAAAACAACCAAATTTAATAAAGTAATGCTCCCGTTATGTGTGATTGGCATAACACTAACATTTGCTGGCATTTATTACTTGGGTATCGTTCGTTATTGAACGACTATTTTGATTTTAATAACGGCGGTAGTTGCTTGTGATATTACGGCATATTTTGCTGGAGTATTATTTGGTAAACATAAAATGGCACCTGTAATATCTCCTAAAAAAAGTTGGGAGGGAGCAATCATTGGTTCGATCACAGCCGCGAGCATCGTTATTCTGTTTGTTTTTTTATTTTCGTTAATACCCTATAAAGAAATTCAACATGTTGCTACTGGTAGTATGAATGTACCATACAATTTTTTTGGAGTACAATTTCAAAATCACTTCGATAATACTTATCTGCAAAAAGCTTGGTGATTAATTATTAGTATTATTGCTATTTCGTTAACTTTTTTTTCCATTTTAGGTGATTTGTTATTTAGTTGATTTAAACGTAAGAATCATATTAAAGATTTTGGTAGTTCATTACCAGGACACGGTGGTTATTTAGATCGAATTGATTCATTCGTTGTCGTGATTGCGGTGTTTACGATTATTACTTTCGTTATATCTATCGGTACGACAATATATAACCATGATAATTTCCATTTAATTTTTCCTAATTGGTACAAGTAATGAGAGTATTAATTTTAGGAGCAACGGGTAATATTGGTCAACAAGCAATTACGGTAATCAAAAAACTTAACTATGAATTAGTGGGAATTAGCTTTAACCATAACCACGAATTAGCAACTCAAATTAAAGTGCCATATAAATATTCGCCTAGCGATTCGATTCATTCTAATGTAAGGAATTTTAATGAGTTAATCAAAAAATCTAACCCTGATATCGTTGTTAACGCAATTGTCGGTTTTGCTGGATTAAATGGTACTATTGCTGCCATTAAACAGCAAAGAACTTTGTGTCTTGCGAATAAAGAATCCCTAGTAGTGGCTGGACAATTCATCATGAAACTTGCCAAACAAAATTGTGTCAAAATTTATCCAATTGATAGCGAGCACGCATCGTTGTATCAAATTATTCATCAGACTAGGAATGAAAAATTTCAAAAATTGTACATTACTGCAAGTGGTGGCCCTTTTTATAAATTACCACCAAGCGAATGAAAAAATGTGACAGTTAAACAAGCGATAAATCATCCTACTTGGAAAATGGGTGGTAAAATTTCGATTGATTCGGCTACTTTAGTAAATAAATGCTTTGAAATTGTTGAAGCTTATTGGTATTTTCATACAAAAAAAATTGAGGCTTTATATCATCCGCAATCATTAGTCCATGCCATGGTTAAATATCGCCATCAAAAATTAATATTCGTTAGTAAACCTGATATGAAATTACCTATTTATCAAGCTTTAACTGCATTTCAACATCAATCCCAAAATATAGTGCCTTGCAATCAAAAATATGAAATGAAAAAAATTGATCAAAAAAAATGAATACCAATTCAATGAGCTAGTCAAATATTAAAGAATCCATGTTCATCTTTACCAGTTATCATTAATGCCGCTAACGAATACGCCGTTTACTTATTTATGAAAAACCTAATTAAATTTGACCAAATCATTCCGCTGATTACTCAATGTATTAAGCATTTTAAAATTATTGACGTTTCTTCGTTGCAGCAACTATTTGGTATTCATAAAAAAGTGAATTCATATTTATCAAGTTTACAATTTAGACAAAGTAATATCAAATAAAGATGTTTTTTATAATACGATAAATGTTATGGATAAATTTAAATTCTTTTTTAATGTTAGTGGATTGCTTAACGAATCCCAATTCGATGAATTTTCAAAATATGCTACTTTTACAATGGGATTAGCGACAGGCAAAATTGGTGCTCCAGCTCAAACTACATTAAGTATCAATTTAAAATCTATTCCACCCATTGAATTATTTGCTCAATTGTATGACAACATTCAAACGGCTAAAAATAAAATAAAGATAGTATTTATTGGCGATTCACTTGCAGTGGATGCCGTACAGTTGAGTGCTTATATTCAATATTTTTTTAAGCTAAACAATATTCATAATATTTTGTTAATTAATTTAATTAAGCGACAAAATATTTCCATTGCTGATTCTGGATTAGTGATGATTACTTATGATAGTAAGTCAGAGCTATTTGAATTTCAATTGATCGAAAAATCCTTATTAAGTTTTTTACATTCGATCAATTTATTTGTCACTGACTTTGACTATCAAATTAATCATGATCGCCAGCAACTAGACGCTCATCAAAAAGCTAAACACGAACAAATACTAGCGTCTTTGTCTCCAGTAAAATCTGATGAATTACAACTTAAAAAAATAGCGACATACAATCTTAATGTTTTTAATAAATATCGTGAGCCGTTAACGAAAATATCAGATGTTGTTTATTCTGGTGAGAATCAATACGTTAGTGTAAGTGGTGAAATTTTTAAAATTACCATGGATACTTTAAAAAACGGTGCTCAAAAATTTGTTTTTTATATTAGTGATCATGAAGATTCGATTTTTATTACCGCATTTGCTGGCGTCAAAAAAGCTTTTAATTCATACGGAGCGGATGTCAACTTACCTTACTATTATCTTAATTCTTTTAAAAACGGTGATTGAATTAAAGCTCATATTCGAATTGATGTAAATCGCTACACCAATAATGAAATACAAGGATTAGCTAATTGTATTGTCCGAACTAAAAAACCAAAGCAATTTATAAGAGAAGACACGGAAACTACCCCACGAATTGAGTTGTTGGCACATACCAATATGTCAACATTAGATGGTTTAATTCACCCTGAAAAATTGGTACAATGTTCCAAAATATATAATTGGGCAGCAATTGGTATTGCCGATCGTTTCAATGTTCATGCTTATCCGACCATCATGAATGCTGGGGCTAAATTTAATCAAAAAATTATCTATGGTTTAGAATGCAATGCCATTAATCGTCAGATTGAGATTGTTACCAATTCTAAAAGTCAAGATTTAAATAACAACGAATATGTTATTTTTGACATTGAAACCACTGGATTAAATAACGAATACGATGAAATAACCGAATTTGGGGCTATTAAAATCAAGCGAGGTGTAATTGTGGATGAAGTGGACTGATTTGCTAGTATTGTTAAACCTTTATCTCCTAAATTACAAGTGAAAACTCACATTAAAAACGAAATGTTGGTTGGTCAACCTCACATTAAAGAGATATTACAAAAAATTATTGATTTCGTTGGGGATGCCACTTTAATTGCTCACAATGCAAATAGTTTTGACATTCGTTTTATTAATAAAAAGTTACTGCAAAATCATTTACCAATTTTGAAGAATACTGTAATTGATACATTGTTATTATCGTATGCACTCAATACACATTTAGTTCGACATAATTTAGGAGTCATTGCCCATGATTTAAAACTAAATTACGATGAATCAGCTGCCCATCGAGCTAACTTTGATGCCCGTATTTTATATGAAGTTTGATTAAGCATGTTCCATCAGTTACAAAAAATGGGCATCAAGAATATGGATGACATAAATGTTAAATTACAAAATAATAAATTACACCATCATCAATTTGGATATTTTATTGAAGTTTATGCCCGTAATCAAAACGGAATCAAAGATATATATCGATTGGTGTCAAATTCGCATACGAAAAATTTACACCGTCGTCCAAGAGTATACACGGATGAACTTAAGCACAATCGTCGTAACTTGATTATTGCCAATCATCCTACGGAAGGGGATGTTTGAGATATTGCTCTAAATGGTAGTGATGAACAGTTGATTGCGGCCATGATGTTCTATGATTATATTTTTGTTGCCCCAATTCCAAATTTGGCTCACTTAATTAATCGTGAGGATATTACTGAGCAAAATATTAAAAAAACGCTTAATAAGATTATTGAAACTGCCAATAGCATTAACAAGAAAGTAATTGCAGTTAGTGATGCTTATTATTTGCACCCGAATGAAAAAATTGCTCACGATGTCTACATCCATACCAAACAAGGCGGTGGTGCTGCCCATCGTTTGTATCGGTATGGCGACAATAATACGGTATTACCAGATATGCATTTACGGACAACTAAAGAAATGTTAGCTGAATTTAACTTTTTAAAAGATGCCCAGAAAGCTAAGGAAATAGTAATTGATAATACGTATTTGTTCGCAAATCAAATTGATAATAACATCAAACCGATTAAAATAGGTTCTTATCGACCGAAATTAGGGGATGTGTCAACTAAATTAAAAACGTTGATTCATGAACGAGCTCATAAAATGTATGGCGAGCACATTCCGAAATTAATTGCTGAACGTATTGATCATGAATTGAAAATGATTATTGATAATGACTATGCCATCATTTATTGAAGTTGTCATTTGTTGGTTAAGCAGGCTAATGATGATGGCTATATTGTCGGTTCTAGAGGTTCGGTTGGTTCTTCCATTGTTGCTTATTTATCTGGAATTTCTGAAGTCAATCCGCTCAAACCGCATTATTATTGTAGTAATTGCAAAAGTGTTGATTTTAATATTTCAAATCATGCCGATGGTTTTGATTTACCACCAAAGAAATGCTCGATTTGTGGCGCGATGATGAAGGGTGACGGCCATAATATTCCCTTTGAAACTTTTTTAGGTTTTGCTGGTGATCCTAAAGTACCAGATATCGATTTAAATTTCCCTGGTGAATATCAAGCCCAAGCCCATGATTTTATTCGTAAATTATTTGGCGAAACTCGTACTTTTAGAGCAGGGACCATTTCTACCGTTGCGGAAAAAACCGCTTTCGGTTGAGTCCGTAACTATTTTGAATTAACTAGACCAAATCAACCGATCAAAAATTCTACCATTGAATGGATCGCTTCGAAATGTACCGATGTGAAACGTACTACGGGTCAACACCCTGGCGGGATTATCATCGTTCCCCAAGAATATGATATCTTGGATTTCACACCCTATAATTTTCCAGCTGATAATAATGAGGTCAGTTGGTATACAACTCATTTTGACTACAAAAAAATCCATGATAATTTATTAAAATTTGATATTCTCGGACATGAAGATCCAACATCATTAATGATGCTGGAAGCAGTTACTGGCATTAAAAATGAAAATATTCCCTTCCACGATGAAGAAGTAATGCAACTATATCGTTCGATGGATTCGTTGAAAATTGACCCAAATGTAATTTTGGGTGAAAAAATTGGTTCGATGGGTTTACCAGAATTCGGCACTCAATTTGTGAGAAGCATGCTAGCGGTAGCACAACCAAAATCTTTTGCAGATTTAGTACGTGTCTGTGGTCTAGCTCATGGTACTGATGTTTGAAAAAATAATGCCGAACAATTAATAATTAAGCAAGATATGAAATTATCCGAAGTAATTACTTGTCGTGATGACATTATGAACTACCTTATCCATATCGGAATTGATCATGAAGACGCTTTTAAAATAATGGAATCTGTGCGTAAAGGGAAGGGACTAAAACCGGAGTGAATGACACTGATGCGTGATAAAGGTGTAAACGAGTGATATATTAATTCATGCAATAAAATTAAATATTTATTTCCCAAAGCACATGCTACGGCTTATGTAATGATGTCATGGCGAATTGCTTGATTTAAAATTCATCATCCACTAGCTTTCTATGCGGTCTATTTTAGTGTTAGACCTGCAGTTAGTGATTTACCAACTATTTTGAAAGGTCCTGATGCCGTTCGTAGCAAGTTATATGATGTTAAATCACGTTTAGCAGATTTCAAAACTAAAGGAACGGTGAAAGCTAAAGAAGAAAATTTAATTCCAATCTATGAATTGACTTTAGAAATGTATGCTCGTGGTTATTCTTTTACCAATATTAATCTACAAAAATCAGATGCGACTAATTATTTAATTGAAGGGAATACCTTAATTCCGCCATTTAAAGTTTTAGATGGCATGGGCGATAGTGCCGCTAATTCGATTGTGGAAGCTAGAAAAGAACGCCCCTTTAGCTCTAAGGCTGATTTAGCCGAAAGAACTAAAATCACTAAAACTTTACTAAATACACTTAATTCAATGGGTGTTACTGATAACTTAGAAGAAGATAATCAACTAAGTTTGTTTTAATGAAAAAACTCCAACATTGATTGGAGTTTTGGAGCAGGTAATCGGAATTGAACCGACATCCATAGCTTGGGAAGCTAATGTTTTACCACTAAACTATACCTGCTAATAATCAAATAATTATATATTTACTACGTGAAAATATTTATGCTTTGCCTAAGCTACCAAATACTTTAAATTTTTCAACACCCGACTTAGGAAAAAGATAATTCAATGTTCCGCTTTATAGTTGGTAAACTAATTATTACATAATCTATTACTTTTTTGTTATTATGCATATAATGAGATATTATGAAATTAAACATTAACCCACAAGAAGAAAAGAAAGTATATTCATACCGTATATCTAATAAATGTGCTAAGTCCATTGGATCTTTATCAAAAGAAAATAAATGTAGTCGTGGAGAAGTGATAGAATATGCATTAGAGTTTTTACATAAGGAACATAAATAATGTCTAATAAATCTTTAGTAAGGATACAAAAACAATTGGCGAGCGGAGACCTGAGTTCAAATGAATATTACACTCGTTACGAAGACATAGCGAACGAATTGTCTTTGTATAAAGAACAATTAGAAGGTAAAAGAATTATTTGTCCATGCGACTGAGATGTAAGCGGAGAGAGAGAGAGAGAGAGAACGTATCAAATAATTGATAATGATCTTTGGGAAACCACCACATCATTAATTAAAAAACATACAAATAACTCAAAAATACAGTGAGTTAAAACAAACGAACGAACAAAACAAAAAATACTTGAGAATGGCGAAAAACCTCCATGTAATTTTTGAAAATATTTAATAAATAAAATGCTTTCTGGATGAAAAATTAAAAGCGTTACTTTTAGCGGTTATGATCCTAAGACTAAAAACGGTATTCCGTTTCAAGAACAAGATTATTCAAAATATGATGTAGTTATCACCAATCCACCATTTTCTCTATCTAAAGAATTTGTAGACCTTTTAATAAAAGAAAAGATTAAATTTTTAATAATAAGTAGCAAAATGTTTGCCAATTCAGCAGAAGCATCGAAACATATTGTAAATCAAAAATTATGACTTGGTTACCACATGCCAGATAAATATATGATGCCTTATTTGACTAAGAATGAATATGAAAAATTGGATGAAAATAGTAAAAAAAGCATTAAGTGAGATAGCGAATGTTATTGAAACAACAAAAAAGGATGTTATATAAAAGCTATACCAGCATATTGATATACCAATCTAGATGTATCGTATAGACATGATTTATTAGTTTTGAACAAAAAATACAAAGGACACGAAAAAGAATTTTTAAAATTAAGTAATTTTGAAGGACTATTTCTAGAAAAAACGTCAGACATTCCTTCTGATTACGATGGTTTGATGGCTGTTCCGATGTCGTTTTTACGACAATTTAATCCAAATCAATTTGAAATCATTGGAGGATATGATTATTGGAAGAAGAATTGGAAACAAATGAAAAAGAAATTTCCGAGCAATAAATATCCAAAAATGTTAGGCGGTCCGACACCAGTTGTTAATGGCGAACGACGTGCAGGAAGATTTATTATTAAAAATAA
>JAITJR010000111.1 GCA_031278855.1 Mycoplasmataceae bacterium
AGGATTTTAAGTCCTGTGCGTCTACCATTCCGCCACTTCAGCATGGTGACCCACCGGAGAATCGAACTCCGGACCCCTTCATTAAAAGTGAAATGCTCTACCGCTGAGCTAGTGGGTCATATGGCTGGATAGGGTGGATTCGAACCATCGCATACCAGAATCAAAATCTGGTGCCTTACCGCTTGGCTACTATCCAATACTGGTGGACGGGAGTGGATTCGAACCACTGAAACCGGAGGTGGCTGATTTACAGTCAGCTGCGTTTGGCCGCTTCGCTACCCGTCCAAAAGTGGTAGTAATTATAATGTCTAAAATAAGATTAGCAATGTAAAGAACCGATTTTTATGATAAGTATAACCTCCCACAATTGATGTTCTGACACAAATCATTTACTGATGACGAAAGTAGTGTAGCATAACTTTGATGAATAGTTAAATCAAAAATATGAGGATCTACCACAGCACACACGAGGTAAGTAACATAAGTTAAAAACATCAAACTCAAGGCTGTGATATTTAAACCATAGAAAAGTTTACCATGGCGGCGATTGCGAAATCAATAGTCAATTAGCAAAATACAACCAAAGAACAACATGGAAACAAAACACCAAAACGAAATGATTTGCGCTTCTTCATTACCAGGACCAAATAAAGTATCATCACCGTGTCAATAAATCAAATCAATGATTGATAAAATCAAACACGAAAACATATTGCTACCCAAAATATCGCCAATCGCAGCATTAACATTTTTTAGTTTTAACAATGTGATTACTGTAATCATTTCTGGAATCGAAGTCACAATACCTAACAACAACGAATAACCAAATCCTGTCTTGGCACTATTTTCAGCTCAGCCTCATGAACATGTTAAAATTCAATTAGTACTAATCGCAATACAAATTGATGCCCCGACAATAGCTAAAGCTGAAGCTAGGAAAATCAAAAACATTTTCCAGGCTCTAACCTTAGTGAAATAATTGACAAAGAAAAGTTGAATTCCCCGGCGTTGTTTATCATCATCCGAAACCTCTTTTTCAATCGCTTCTTTCTGGTGTTTACCTTTTTTAATCATGATAATCAAATTAAAAACATAAACAAATAAAACAACAACCGAAAGACAAGTAAAGATAATCGTACCCCACTCACCGATAAAATGGTGTTGTGCTAATCACATAATTAAAAAATAAGCAAAAAATACTAAAATTTGGGAAACGACTAAACTCACTTGCACAATTGTTGTTCTTACTTTACGAATGGCAAGAATAAAAAAGATTAAGGTCAACCCTAACATTGCCGTTCGAAATAAATTACCACCTAATAAATTTCCAGTTGCTACGGCTGGATTATGTGTCGTAAAAATACCAACCAACGAACTAGTAAATTCAGGAATCGAAGATATAAAAGCAATTAATGTACCAGCAATCAATACTCCTGAAAATTTAGTTCTTTTTTCAGTGGCATCGACAATGTGTGAAATTAAATAAGAGGAGATTACAATAACCAAAGCAAATAATATAAATAAAGCATAATTACCGTATCCCAAACCATTAAATATATTATTCATGAATGTGTGTCGATCCTAAATTTGTGTTCTAAATCTTGCTTGGCTTAACCACAGTAATTCTATTGGACATTTAAACAACCTAAATTAAAAAGCATCTTTTTATTAATTCTCTAATTCTATGATAAAAAGATGCTTTTTAATTAGGAGACTTTATTCAGTCACAACTATTGCTAGTTTTCAATTTTTTTGATTTTGATTTTGTACGATTCTTCCACGCCATGTACTTCCACAGTTGTGCCAATCGTTTTATTGATAATCGATTTAGCGAGCGGTGATAAATTTGATATTTTATTTTGATCTGGATTTGCTTCTACTTCACCAACAATCTCATAAATGTGTTCGGTGTTCTCGCTTAAATCTTGGATGGTTACTTTGCTACCAACTTTTACTTTGCGATCATCATTGGCATTTTCAACAATAATTTCGGCATGATCTAAAATGGTTTGAATTTCTTGAATGCGACCCTCAATTTCAGCTTGACGATTTTTAGCAGCATCGTAATCAGCGTTTTCACTTAAATCACCTTGTTCACGTGCTTCTTGAATTGACTTGATGATTTCTGGACGTTTGATATCAATCAAATCACGCAGTTCACGCTCTAATTTTTCTTTGCCTTCGTTTGTTAATAAACTTTTTTGTTGTTCCATGAATATTTCCTTGACTTTACTTTTATGCTACTTAGTATATTCTAAAGTGTTAATTAATTGATGTGAAATATTTTCGCGATTTCGACAGCTGGAATAATGGAAGCAGCCAAAACAATAGTTACGATTCACGGTTGTCAATCCATTTGGTTCATTCCTAAAATAGGGGCGGCATTAGCATACATACTAACCATCGCTAAAATAATAATTAACCCAATGGATGCACCCATTAATAACGGTAATAACAAATTACGTTGATTGGCTTTGGAAAAAATTGAAATCGTATTCGAACGCATATTGAGCGAGTGAAATGTTTGTGAAATAGCAATCGTTAAAAATGCCAGTGTCATCCCATCATATTTAGCATCCCCAATGATAAAATCATTAAAAATAAAATTACCTAACATGTAACCAATTAATCCCAATAAAAATAAATATGATCCTTGCCAAATAATCCGACGAATTAATTTTTTATCAAATAGATGACGCTGCACTTGAGCTTGTTGTTTCATAATATCTTTTTCCGCTGCATCTAATCCTAAGGCAATGCAAGGAATTGTTTCGGTTAATACGTTAATGATTAATAATTGAATGGGATTTAAAACATCAGGAAATAAACCGCCGTTACCAACCGCTGTCGCAATAGCGTGAGCCATAAAAATGGTTAAGACTACTAAAATTTCAGCCACATTCCCAGCAATTAAATATTGAATAACTTTTTGAATATTACGATAAATACGACGACCCTCAAAAATAGCTCCCTCAATGGTAGTAAAGTTATCATCTAATAGAATCATATCCGCTGCATCTTTAGCGACATCGGTTCCTGATAAACCCATAGCAATACCGATGTCAGCACTTTTTAAAGCTGGAGCATCATTAACACCATCGCCAGTCATTGCCACAACTTCATTATTAGCTTGTAGCGCCTTGATAATTCTTAATTTAGCAGCTGGAGATACTCGGGCAAACACCGTCGCTATCGTAATTGCTTTTTGTAGCTCCGTATCACTCATCTGATCAAGTTCTTCGCCAGTAATAACGATATTACCTTGCTTAGACGTGTTTGTCGCTTCCGTAAATATCCCTAATTCAGTCGCAATCACTTTAGCAGTAATTTTATGGTCGCCTGTGATCATGATGGTTTTAATTCCAGCATCATGACACATTTGAATCGCTCCGATTACTTCTTTTCGTGGTGGATCAATCATCCCACTCAAGCCAATAAACACTAACTCTTGCTCTAAATCAATTGGAACATCAATTTGTTGGTCGCAAACAGTTTTAGCAAAACCTAAAACACGTAAAGCCTTCGAAGACATCACGTGAACCATCTCTTCAATCGTGCGAATATCTTCTTTGGTAATATCGCGGATGCCTGCTTTTGTTTGAATGTATTTGGATTTACGTAATAATTCTTCGGCGGCACCTTTCGTGAATAGATATTGCTTACCTTCATAGTTGTGTAAACTTGACATGTATTTACGAACGGAATCAAACGGTTGTTCGTATAAACGCGGATGTTCAATGCGGACATCTTTGTAACTAATTTTTAAATTAGTAGCCAAATTCAATAACGCTCCTTCAGTTGGATCACCAAGCGTAACGTCTGGATTTTTTTCATCTAAATGGGCGTTATTACATAAAATACCAGCAATCACAATATCTTTATATGCTGTGGCATCATCTTTTATTTCATCAATCGTACGTAATCTTTTATCCAAAATGTCGTCAACATTTAATACATGCATAACTGACATGCGATTTAATGTTAATGTGCCTGTTTTATCACTACAAATTACCGTGGCATTGCCTAAAGTTTCCACCACTGGTAATTTTCGCACAATGGCATTTTTTTTAGCCATCCGTTGGATGCCAAGCGACATGACGATGGTGGCAGTGGCTGGTAGTCCTTCGGGAATGACAGCCACTGCTAAAGTAACCGCTAACATGAGTGGTTGTAATCAACTAAATTTATCAGGATCGCTTCAATTATGTGTTCCAAAACCGACTGAAAGCACAACGATAGCCGTAATCGCTCCGATTAAACTTAAAAATTTACCAATTTTATTCAATTTTTGCTTAATTGGTATTTCCAACTCGTCTTGTTCGTTGAGCATGTTAGCAATTTTGCCAACCTCAGTTCGCATCCCAGTAGCGACAACAACGCCAATGCCATTGCCATAAGACACAATCGATGAGCCATAACACATATTTTTACGATCACCTAGCGGTAATGATTGGTTATAAGATTTTTTAGCGTTTTTTTCGACTGGAACCGATTCTCCAGTTAGGGCTGACTCTTGAATTTTTAGGTTACTCGACTCAATTAATCTTAAATCGGCTGGGACAATTGAACCATCTTCAATGTACACCACATCCCCTAACACAATTTCACTAGACGGAATAACGATAGTTTTATTATTACGGATGACACGCGATGTCGGTGCCCCAATTTTCTTTAAAGCTTCCAAAGCATTTGATGCTTTGATTTCTTGAATTGAACCAATTGTACCATTCGCAATGACGATGGCAAAAATAACCAAACCCTCAATTAATTCGATGTATCATTCCGCATTATTTTGGGCTTTTTTAATACAACCAAATACCACTCCCAATAAAGCGGCTAAAATTAGCACGATGATCATGACATCTTTAAACTGATCTAAAATGACTTTGAATGCACTACGTTTCTTTTTTTGCTGTAATTCATTGGAACCGTATAACTCGCGACGTTGCAATACTGTTTGATCAGTTAAACCTTTAGCTGTGACATCAAAGTCATTTAATACATCATCGATGCTAACTTGATACCACTCTTTATTTTGCAATTCCATCATGTTCCTTTTAAATTAAAAGTTTATTTTTATAATGTTGGTTTTTTTCGCTTAAATCGATTAATCCCGTCAATTAGTTGTTCGTCAATCACATCAAAGTTTTTACGTAGCAATGGGTTTTCAAAGTTACTAGATAACAAGTAACGGTAACGTAAACGTATAAAAGCATATAGGCATATAGGAACAACGCCATACATCACAGGAATCGATGCCAAGATCCCGACAATAATCACTGCTGCAAATCATATTAAAGTGACTGTATTAAAAATTAACATAACCATAAAAGAACCAATAAAGATGCCATAACATCAAGCAAAGAAAAGCAAACTATTTTTAATTTCCGTATTAAATAATTTTCGTAAATCTTGCATCGTAAATAGTTGTTTACGAATTCATTGATTGTTAAGGATGCTAACTAAATGAATTACCAAGAAGGCATTTAGAGCATAAATAATGGTAATCGCAATCATAATGTAGGCATCAAAATAAATTTGACAAATCGAAATAAATCCGATGGCTAACATTGGGGTAGCGATTAAGCCTAAAAAAACTGGAATAGTACTTACTCAATTTAACCTAACAAATGAATAGGCAGCAATTAACCCACTAACAATTAATAACATGTAAATTGATTTATGGGTGTAGTCTAATATACCTGCAGCACTAATCGATTGTAACGATACAAAATCTTTAGTTTGTCATGGATCATTCGATTCTGATGGTATGCGAATTACTCAACTGAGATTATTTAAATCAAAAGTATGATCATAATATAGGAAAACCAAACCTTCGTGTTGAGGATTTTGGTAGGTTAAGTACGAATAACCAACGAAATCAGCAACATGGACATTATAGGTATCAACACTCATTATCAACCTGCTACCACCATAAAAAGTATAAGAACTATGTACGCCCACGGTGACAATCAAAATGATGCCAAGTAAAGCAATAAAACCAATTAGACTAGCACACACAATTTGCCGTCAACCAAATAAAGTAAAACGTTTGGCTTCAAATTTACCACTATAAATAGTTTCATAATTTTTATCAGTAACTAGGGGAGGGATAGATTTTTCCTCTTTACGCCAAAAAAATCACTTTATTTTTTTAGAACCAATGCGGTTGTTAAATAACAATAATGTCATTAACATTCATACTAAACCTGTAATCGCAAACGAAATAATGCTAAATATTAATAACGCATTACCAAAGACATTAATTTGCACAGCTCCAAAGTAGGAAACGCAAACACCAATTAACAACATGATTATGTGGATATCAATTGTTGGTAAAAATCCGTGTTTGATACCTTTTCTTACCGCGACATCAAACAGCACACCGCTCCGATGGAGCTTTCTAATCCGAGCACATCAACTAAAGACAGCTAATGTTGCCCCTAACACCCCCACTAATAAACCTAAGAATAGTCCGAGCGAAATAACATAATTAGAAAGAATCATAATCATCAAAGCTAATCCTAAAGAACCTAAGATAGTCACTGTGGCAAAGATCCCAGGAACACGATACAACACTGATACAATGATACCAATGCCTAAAACAATTAAACAGAGCGATAAAATTAAGCCAATGATCGGTGACAATCCAAAGACAGTCGGACTAAAATTTTGTTGAATTTCATTAGTATTATCGTTAATGTTACCAAAAATTGATTTGGTATCGGTTTCGTTATAGCCTTGTTCAATAATCGGTTTAATTGGTAATAAAAAACTATGATTTTCAATGGCATCGACAATATTACTTGCTTGATAACGATTAGAGGTATTAATTGTTAACCATTGTCAATTACTATCCTCTTTTGTGTTAGTCGGGTTTTTACTTGGTAAAATTTTTAAGAAAGAATTAGTTACTTCTTCGCTAGTTTGGGCAGCTTTCTTATCGGGTTGACCAAAAACTAAAATATATTTCTTTAAAAAACCGTAATTAATACTCCCGCTAGGCGTCCAAATATTGTTATTATCTTTTTTAGACTCAAAATAAAGCGGAGCATCGGTGACGATGTTATGCTTACCAGAAAAACCACTATTAACAAATTGTAATGTACCGCCGTTATTAGTTACCTGATAGTATTGCTTATCGGATAGTTGAGTATTACTTAAGATTGCTGCATCAGCTCGATCAATGGAATGATCTTTAGAGTAATCTTCGTAAAACTTAATTTCACCATTATCATTGTTGTGGAAATAATTATAGATATCAGTAAATTTTGGGTTCTTATCATTGTTATAACCTGTTTCAGCTTGTAAAAGAAAGGTCATGTAATTGAGTAATTCATAATAATTTTGCACAATGTAAATTTGCGAATTATTCGTGTTATCATCACTAGCTTTAGTAGCCGAAGTATCATCTAAGCAATCATCCACGATGGTCGAGAAGGATGTCTTTAATTTAATGTCGACTTCGGTTGGGTTTGAACTATTAACTGCGGCAGGATGAGTGGTATCAATATATTGGTTTAAAGGAATAATCGCAATCTTGTGTTCGGAACCTTTACTTTTCTGAACAATAGCCGTCAAACGTGATGAACTCATGTAATTCATGTAAAGATTCTGCTTAGGTATTTCAATTCGTTTGTCATCCACTTTATTGAAATAATAGTCGTTAGGAATAATCGCGTTAATGAAAATACGACCTTTGGTTTCATCTTTGGGCGTACCTTCGTCTGGAATTCATTCCGGATAAACATTAATGTCATCCACACCTTTTTCGTGTAAATAACGCGAATAAGCGTTTGCAGCATCTTTTGCTAATTCAGGATAAGTTTCGGTACCAATAGGAGCAGCGAAATCATAATCATCTTCTTTGTGTGGTTCTAATTCAAACCGAATGTTATAACTCTTACTAAACTCACTCCCTAATGTTTGTTTTCATGCTGAAATCCCAATCCCAGTTGCTCCCGCAGCTAAAATCATAAAAGCTAAAATAAACGAACCTAAAATACTACCAATACTTGCTCTTCTGGTGGTTGCTTGGGTAAAAGAACCAACATTACCAACAGTATTTTTTGCTCTTTTTTTACGATTGAATGGTCAAATTTTCATATTTATTAAAGAAAAAAACGAGAAGATATTATATAAGTATTTAGGTAATAACTATAATTATTCCACAACTTATGAAATACACTAAACCGCGCGGCACTGAAGATTGGTTACCAGAAACATCGGAAAAATACCGCAGTATGATAAACATGCTATTTTTTATTACTTCATTAAGCGGTTATCACGAAATTCAAACACCGATTTTTGAAAGAAGCGAGTTATTTATTCGTTCAGTGGGAGAAACAAGCGATATTGTCAAAAAAGAATTTTACGCTTTTAAAGATAAAGGTGATCGTGACATGGTTTTGAGACCAGAAGGGACAGCAGGGGTCATTCGGGCAATTGTTGAAGCGAAAATGCTAAATAAATTGCCATCACCAATTAAACTTTCATATACAGGGCCGATGTTTCGTTACGAACGACCACAAAGCGGCAGATTACGACAATTTCATCAATTTGGAGTGGAATGTATTAACACTAAATCCATTGCTGATGACGTTGATTTGCTACTAATGGTTGAATCCATTTTAACAAATTTTGGACTCAAAAACTATGAGATATTAATTAATAACATTGGTAATTTTGAAGCAAGGGGTAAATGAATAGCTGAACTACGCCAATACTTTCAACCATACAAGGGTCAACTCAGTGAACTATCACAAACACGTATCGACACTAACCCTTTACGAATTCTAGACGACAAAGAAGATGGTCCAAAAGAATTTGTCAAAAATGCCCCAAAAATTGATAAATTTTTAACCGAAAAAGAAAAAGATAATTTCAATACTATTTGCAAAATATTGAAATTATTGAACATTAAATTTACCGTTGATCCGACGTTAGTTAGGGGACTTGATTATTACACTAATTTTATTTTTGAAGTTAATGCCACTGATGAACGATTAAAAGGACAGCCAACAATTGTTGGTGGCGGACGTTATGCTCATTTAGTTGCAGAATTAGGCGGTGAAGATTGTTCGTGTATCGGATTTGCTTTAGGCATTGAAAGATTGGCATTAGCCTTAGAATACGAAAATCAAGAACTACAATTACCATTGCCAAAAACAATTGATGTAGTGGTAGCTAATCTTGATGCAGAAATTGATATGCCTGCCGTTTTTATATTGCAATACTTACGTGCTTCTGGTATCGCGGCTGTTTGTAAATTTAGTACTCACAAATTGGTTAAATGTTTTGAATATGCCGAAGCATTACAAGCGAAATTCGTCGTGATTGTCAGCGAACGCGATATTGCAGAAAATAAGTTAACTATTAAAGATCAAAGAACTTTGAGACAAGAAGTAGTCGAAATTGACAAAATTTCAGCTTACATTAAAGAGAGAATTTAGACTTAATAAAATTATGCAATGAAGTTATTGCGGGAAAATCAGTAATCTAGATAACGGTAAAAATGTCGTTATCAAAGGATGAATCAAAAAGAATCGTAAATTAGGTTCGTTATTGTTTCTAGATGTAGCTGATCGTTATGGTTTGGTGCAAGTCGTTATTGATGAACATAATCCATGCTTTGATGAAGTTTTACATGTGACTAAAGAATCAGTAGTCGAAATCAGTGGCATCGTTAATTATCGAAAAAATATTAACAAAAATATTCCACATGGTGATGTTGAAATCAAATTAACTACTTTTAAATTATTAGCAAAAGCTGAGCCCACTCCTTTAATTATTGCTGATGCCACTGATGCTCTAGAAGAGAAACGTTTACAATACCGTTATTTAGATTTAAGAAGACCCATTGTGCGTGACAAAATTATTTTTCGTTCAAAGTTTATTAATGCCATTCGAAACTTTTTGTTAGATTGTGAATTTATTGAAGTAGAAACTCCCATCTTGTCCAAATCCACTCCCGAAGGAGCCCGAGACTATTTGGTACCGACTAGAGTTAAAATGAATCATTTTTACGCTTTACCACAATCGCCACAAATTTACAAACAATTGTTAATGGTGGCTGGAATGAATCGTTATTTTCAAGTTGCTCGTTGCTTTAGGGATGAAGATTTAAGAGCTGACCGCCAACCTGAATTTACCCAATTAGATTTGGAAATGTCTTTTATTGATGAAACAGTCATCATGGATGTAATTGAGAAAATGTTGGTAAGAGTTTTTAAACAAATTTTAAATATTGATTTAAAAATTCCTTTCCAAGTCATGTCGTATCAAACTGCTATTAATGATTATGGTTCTGATAAACCAGACTTACGTTATGACTTAAAATTACAAGATGTTAGTCGTTATTTCGCTAACACCAAGTTTCATGTGATCAGTGATGCCCTAAGTCAAAACAAATGTATCAAGTGTATCTTAGTTCCCAATGTTATCTTATCCAAAAATCAATTTGAAATTTTACGTAAATATGCTAAAGATAACAAAGCATACGATTTAATGTATCTCACTTATGAAAATAAAAATACGGAAGGTTCGGTTAAAAAAATTGAATCAACCATTATTGAACAAATTTTCGCTGACCAGCACATTGAGTGTGGTACATTGCTATTGGTAGTAGACGATGTCGCAATAGTTAACCAATCGCTGGGAGCGGTGCGTAATGAACTAGGTAATCTCTTAAATTTGAAAAAAGCTAATATTTACCACTTTGTTTGAATTACTGATTGACCTTTATTTGAATTTGATAAACTTGAAAATAAATACCAAGCTGCTCACCACCCTTTTACTTCCCCATCCATTGACACCATACAAACTTTTGATCAAAACAAAGCCACCGCTAAAGCACGAGCTTACGATATTGTATTAAACGGATATGAAATTGGTGGGGGTTCCATTCGAATTACTGACCCACATGTACAAAACCGCATGTTTAAAGCAATTGGTTTAAATCAAACCGAAATTGACACTAAATTTGGTTTTTTGCTAAACGCTTTTAAATATGGAGTACCACCACACGGTGGCATTGCTTTAGGACTAGACCGTTTAATTATGCTATTAACTAACTCTGAAAGCATTAGAGACATTATTGCTTTCCCTAAAAATAGTCACGGGATTGATCTAATGATGAACACCCCTAGTGAAATAACACCTAAAGAACTAGAACCTTTGTTCCTAACCTTTAAAAAATAGCAACTACACTATGTTAATGTTTTTTACCAAGTAATTTAAACATATTACTTTTATATTGTTCGACACCTGGTTGATTAAAAGGATTAATTTTTAAGAGATAGCCACTCATGGTTACCGCAATGGCAAATCACATGAATAAGTAACCAAAATGATACTCATCATTAGTACCAATCTCCAGCACAAAATTATTAACTTTACCAATTTTGGTGTGAGCACTAATTGTCCCTTCGAAGGCTTTTTTATTAATGAAATCTAATGATTTATTATTTAGATATTTTAATTTATCAACATTGTCGGTAACTTTAACCACTAGATCTTTTTTAGGCTTTTTCACAATTAAAGAAGTTTCAAAAAAAATGCGTTTTCCTTGCTGTAAGTATTGACCCATGGAGTGTAAATCAGTGGTAAATAAAGATAAAGTTGGGAATAAACCTTTATATTCCTTCCCTTCGGATTCAGCAAAAATTTGTCTTCACATTTCGCCAACGAATTGTAACGATGGATCATAAACAATAAAATTTTCAATTTGAAAATGTTTAATAGTCGAAAAATAGTGGCGATAACAAGCATAGGTAAAAGCACTATTTTCACTTATCTCCTCATTGCTAGCATCTTTAACCGCCTGTTTTGCCCCCTTTAAAATCATGAGCGGATCTAACCCTTTTAAAATAATGGCAAACATCCCCACTGGGGTTAAAGTCGAGAAACGGCCGCCAATATCATCAGGAATACCAAAAGTTGTGATATGACGATGTTTAGCAAAATCGTGTAATGTCCCTTTATTTTTATCGGTAATAGCCACAATATATTTGTGTAACTTGCTAATCCCCACATTTTTTTGTAACAATTCTCGAAAAATACGAAAAGTAATCGCTGGTTCTAATGTCGTACCTGATTTAGAAATGACAATGATACCAAACTTTTCATGTGCTAATTTTTGAGTTAGTGATACCACATAAGTAGAGGACATATTATGCATTCAAATTATTTTTGGTGCAACTTCATTAAACAAACCACAACACATATCGATCGCTGCACGTACGCCAACATATGAACCACCGATACCGATAACTAAAACATACTTCATCTGCATTTTTTTTCATTCATTTGCTTTATTACGCATTTGAATAATTTCACGACTATCATAGGAATCAACTAAATCCAATCACCCCATCATATCGCTACCATCTAATAACTTTAAATTAATTTTATTTACTAAACTACTAATCAATGTCTGATAACGTTTCATTGACTTATTACTTATACGGTCATTAATATTGTCGATCTTAAAATTAAACATAACCATTAAATTATAGGGTCTTTATACTTTTATTGTTTCGTAATGATTGGAACTAATCATTATTTGGTCTATTTTTGTAGAACACTAAAATATCTAAAAAAAACTCACACTTTTGATTACGGTGTGGGATTTTTTTTCACTAATCAAGCATCGTTATCTTTAAAAGCGTTAAATGCATTCTTAAAACTATTGGCGATGTCGGTTTGAGAGTCATTATGATATCAAATTGTGCCGTTCGTTGAGCAGTTGTCGAAGGCGTTGGAATTATAGCTATTTGGCAGTGTTGCTGCATCAGCTGGGAGATAAATAGCATTTAAACTCGTACAGCCGTAGAAGGCACGAGAGGCGATGGCGGAACTATTACCAGAGGTAAACATGACGGGTGAAAGTTTTAGGGTGGTGAGGACGGGGCAGTTTTCGAAGGCTTGAGTGGCGATGGTGGTGAGGGCAGTGAGAGGGGAGAGGTCGAGGGAGATGAGGGAGGTGCAGTTGCAGAAGGCATAAGAGTTGATGGAGATCAAGGTACTGGCCAATCCTGAAAGATCAAGGGAAGTTAAGCTCGCACAGCCATTGAAGGCATCAAAGTCGATGGAGGAACTATTACTAAAATAGCTATTTAATGTGCTACCCATATCGCCTGTGATCATGCAATTGGCTTGGTCTCAGGTTGTATTAACGATGCCGATGCCAATAGTGGTGCCATTATCATTTTTATTTTCCACTTTCTCTAAATTCTGTTCACTAACTTCAATACCATTGATCCCGTCGATTGATAGATTCGCACAGCCTTCGAAGGCAAAATGGTTGATGGAGGAGAGATACAAATGGTTAGCAGAAGAAGTCTTTCAAAATCCAGTTAAATTCGTGCAGCCGGAGAAGGCACCATCACCGATGGAAACAGTTGCATCGGATAAAGATGTGTCAAATTCAATTCGGTGTAAACCCGCACAGTCAAGGAAGGCATAAGAGTTGATGGTGGTGAGGGAAGGCGGAAAGGTGATGGAAGCGGTAAGGGAGACGCAGTTGTAGAAGGCTTCATAGGCGATGGAGATGATGCCTTCAAATCGGATGGTGGTGATGTGATGATTGTTGAGATAATCAGTGAAGGTTGTGTTTTTATCAATATCCCAATTAGCTCTTTTATTCAGCAATCCAAATGGATTAATCTCAAGATTGCAAGCGGCGAATAAAGCTGGATCGTTAGCTAATGTCATTGGGCTTATGACTGAGGTAATTTCTGGCAATACTGTTATGGTTTGGGTAATGGCGGTGTAGCCAGAAGCCGAAATAGTGATGGTGTAGGAGCTGGCGATAGGAGGATTGCTGGAGTCTATGAAGATGATGGTTGTTTTAGTCAGAGGATTGGTAGAGTCAGACCAAGACCTAGAAGCAGTAAGACCAGTTGGAACAGTGAGAGTAGGGTCTGTTCAATCAGTTGTGTTGATTTCAGTGACCGATAGGGTGGCAGTCCCTGTTGTGCCAAGCTGTAAATTATTATTTGAAATGCTTGCACTCAAGGCTGGGGTTGGAGTCGCTGGTGCCACTGATACATTTTGATCAATCGAAGCGCCGTTAGCACTAATGGCGATAGTGTATGACCCTGCTACAAGAGAAGAACCAGAGCTTAGAGAGATGGTGGTTGTTCCAGTCAGCCCAGAGACAGTCCAAGACCCAGAAGCAGTAAGGCCAGTTGGAACAGTGACAGCAGGCTCCGTCCAACCATCTGCATTGATTTCGGTAACCGATAGGGTAGCTGTCCCTTCTGTACCAATCTTTAAATTATTATTTGAAATACTTGCACTCAATGCTAGAACAGGAGTCGGGTGATTATTTTGACTATGGCCAATGGCATAGCCTGCTCCTATTCCGCCGCCAACACCAACAACCATCGCCCCAGCCGCTAAAGCAACTTTGACTTTGTTGCGACGCTTTCAAATACGGTGTTGTTCGCTGGTCAACACATTGTTATATGGATTAGAAGGTTCGCTATCTTCTTTGCGAAATTTTAATGATTCGGTTTGATTCTTACTTTTCATATTTTTTTCCTTTTCTGATGAATCGAGAAATAAAAAGCAAGAACTAGCGAATGCTAGTTCTTGCTTTAAGAAGAGTAAAAGTGTTAGCAGCTACGCTGCTCTCTCTCTCTCTCTCTCTCTCTTGTGGGTGTTCATTAAATTACCAAAATTGCTTTGCATTATATAAAAATTATTTTATCAGGTTTTAGTTAACTGAATAATTTCTTTTTTAAAGTTAATGATTTCATTGTGGTACAAAGTTCGCTTACGGTGTGGTTTATTAATAGTGAGCGTACGAATGAGGTGCATTGGTTTCGTGCTCATGACATAAATGTAATTAGCCACTGTTAATGCTTCATCTAAATCATGACTCACAAACACAACCGTACGCTTATCGTTTTTTCATAAACGTAAGAATAAATTTACCATATTTTGTTTTACATTAATGTCTAATCCTGTAAACGGTTCATCCATTACCAATAATTTTGAAGGATATAAAAAAGCTCTTAATAAGGCTAAACGACGTTTCATGCTACCACTTAATTGATCTGGGTATCAATCACTGGTTCCTGCTAACTTAACGCTTTTTAAACCCGACATAATTATTTTTCGTCTTTTTTCAGGATTGTCGTAAACACTTTTTAAAATCAAATCTAAATTTTTAAAAACCGTAATTTCATTAATCAATCTTTCTTCTTGAAATAAATAAGATATGTTACGGTAAGAATTGTTAATCTCCCCTGATTGCGGTTTAATGGTTCGAGCAATTAAATTTAGTAGTGTCGATTTTCCGACAGCGCTTGGGCCAATAATACAATTTATTTTCTGATCAACAAATTGAAGGTTAAATTTATGCAGTATTAATGGGTGCTTGTCATAACTAAAATTAACATTGGTGAATTTAAGCATGCGTTTTTCCGTTGCCTCCTTTAATTTTTCTAAAAAAATTAACAATATAATAACGATCTTTATATTTTGAAGGAATACAAATTCGTGCAATTTCTTTAATGAACAATTCCATTAATAAACTTAAAATAATTGCAACCATTCCCCACCCAATCACCTGGGCGTAATTTTTTTGCTTGAGGTTGCTAGCAATAATCATACCGATGGATGGGTAATCAGGTTTGATGTCAGTTACCACCGTTTGTACCAACTGGGAGGCAATCGCTATTTTAAAAGATAAACCAAATCCAGCAATAAATGAAGAGAAAATATAAGGAGTGGTAGCAGGCAAATAAATATGTCTAAATTGATCTCATTTACTTACATTGAAAACATTTGCCATTTCAATACGCTTACGATCAACATTATTAATGGCATTATTAATACCCTCATAAAGCACTGGAAAAATCACAAAAAAAGCAACAAAGATTGGCACCAGCGCTGGCACAGGTAATAAAAAAACCGTAATTAAAACCATTAATACAGCTGTCGGTAACGCTCTAGCTAAAGTAACTAACGGCATCATTAAATATTGCACTAACTTAGTGTAACGACTTAAAATGGCAAACCCGCTTGATAGAATAAAAGCCATTAATAAACAAGCTAACGCTTGGGCTCAAGCAATGGCAATTGCAGTTCAATTCGTG
>JAITJR010000013.1 GCA_031278855.1 Mycoplasmataceae bacterium
CATTGATCGATAAAAGCTTCGCCTAATAATATTAATTGGGATGATTATTTGAATTTTTCCTACATTGACATCAATCACTGGTTATTAAGTTTTAAAAATGATACTAATCCCACCGTTGATTTTAATTTGGGCGTCACCCTTGCTTTATCAGATGCGAGTACATCTGCCCATCTGCAAGTCAAAAGGTCAATAATTACTTGTACTGCAGATCCAGTAAATGTATCACTAAGCGATGACAAGAACCGTCAAGATAATATATCTACGATTCGAGCTTCGATATTACAAGGCACACTGACTGGCAATTGAACACTCACGAATTCGGTTAGTGCAGATCAAACTAAGTTTGCGATTCAAGATGCTAGTGCTGCTGAAACTTACATTAACTATGTTGGTGGTGAATTGTCACAAAATAATGAGACATTAACCCTTACTTTTACTGGTAATAATCAATACCACGGATTAACAAGTAGTGTGCACATATATATTACCGTAGGTATGTCGTTCGTTTCATTGTTTCCAGTCAATACATTTCATTGTGCTAATACAAAATTAGCTCCTGGTCCGTTATTTCATTATGCAATGTTAAAAAATGTAGGCGTTTACGATACTTATAATGCTAACTACCAAGGTGATTTAATTAATGGGATTGATTTCTATTTAGGAGCTAGCCCGACTAGTAGTCATTGGGACCTTGATTATGTGTACAATGCAACTGATGAATCTTACACTTATACACTTAATAATAACTCCACATCATACGGTAAATATCTAGGTAATGTGACAATCAAGAACCTATTCGCCCTTACGGAAAAGCTTAATTTAAGCGATGTATTTATTAATAACAAACCATTAACAGCCAGTACAGAACGTGGTTACAATTTTTACGATTTAAAAGGCTATAGTTTTTCACAAGTTCCGACCGTGGCAGATATCAAAGCAGTGTGAGAAAGTAATGGCATTGGTGTAAAATGACAAATGCAATTTCAAAATGTTGATTTTAACCAATTACAAATCAGTGACATTACTAATGATAATGGTGGATCAGTTACTTTAGTTCCTAAAGCAGATGCCAACGATTACCAGAATGGTTCAGTAACTTTTACTAACTTTAGTTATCACGGAGGATAAGCGTATGAAAAAGATCAGCTTTAAATTTATGAAAGTGTTACCAATGATTTCTTTGGGAGGATTATTGTTTGCTTCAATAAATATCAATACCGCAAATAATAATTCCATTAACAGAAATATTGGTCCAACTAATCAGGAAGATTTACCATCTATTAGTGCAATTATCCCTGAAGGAACTAACATTACCATTGACACTGCCCCTTTTAGTGAAGAGCCAACCACCAACGCCGTACTTACCGCATTGTACCAATGAGGTAAATTTTATGACACCACCGTCTATATCAATGATTTAAGTGTTGTAGGTACGCCTTCAATTGCTGGGACAACCATTAAAGTAAATGATCGTTCCAATCATTATTTAGCCAATTCTACGACTAGTGTTATTTATGATGTAAAAGAATTTATTGATGTTTCCGATACATTTCCACTTGTATATAGCGGGTCTAACATCGTTGTTAACGTATTATGAACTACAAACGCTCCTAGCAATCCATCATTGCAAGATTGCATTGATCGTGTTAGAACATTGCGACCTGATGTCAATATTAATCAATTAAGTTTCACGTTTGATCAAAATTCTGCTTTTATTGATGTTGCTCCAATTACTGGTAGTAATATCTATGTTGGTTCATCCATACTCGGCATTAGTAGTAACACATATACTTCAACAAAAACATCACTACAGATTGTATTTCCTTATTCAATGAATGCTGACTACACCTCTTCACTATCAAATTTAGAATACACTGGTACCATCACGATGGAAAACATTATTAGTGCAATTAAAACTAAATTTTCGGACGTGGATGTAAGCCAAATTAATTTTGAAATCATTAACAACCGTTTTGTTAAAGCAGTTGCTAACAGTAATTCGGCGAATTATATTGGCTATTCATATTTGGGAATCAACACGAATACTTGGGATAATTTAATCCCTGTTAACATGACTTCATCTACCACAAATAGTCAAGGAGTAACAGGGTATGTAATAACTCAATCGAGTATTTATAAAAATTCAAGTAATACTTATGGACCAGGCTGACAAGCTTTTAATAGCAACACTGGTTCCCATTGGCACTATGATAATACTCGCGATCATTATAATGGAGATCCATACGAATGACTTCAGATTAAATTACCACAAGCACGTGCCGCAACTACAATTGCATGGACTGGTCGAACTGATAGCGATTCTGCCTCAGGCCAGACTCCGACTACTTTTCAAATTCAAGCCTGTAATGATGGAGCGTCTTGGAAAGATTTGTTAGCAGTTACCAATGGTCGAAAAGGAGTAAAAGGTCAATTCACGTATTACGCTTTAAACAACACCACTAATTATTTATATTATCGTGTTTATATTTATAAGACAATGTGAGAAGGCGATGATAGATGAGATTTTTGATCCGCCACTAGCAACGGAAATTATCCGATTTTATGCCGTGTTTGTTTATTCGGAATGTAAAATTTAAGATGATATGCCATCAATAAAACGTTTTGTTTTTTTGTCACGTACATAATCTTTAGCAGAACGATGATAACTATATTCTTTATTTTTTCATTTGCGTGCTTTACCCATAGAATAATTTTACTAATATTTTACTTTCCATGTGGGCATGTGAGAAATATCTATTTGTTATCATAATGATTGAAAAAATAATTTATTGTTAATTCGCTACGGTTTTATCCTATTTTTCTAGTGTATGGTCTTGGCAAGCATTTAAGATTAAAGCATCATTAATTGCTTGAGCATTATCGCCAAATACCAAAATAATTTGATTGTTATTTTTCATGAAACCGTTGATTTTAAATTTGCTAAAAGATTCCTTGGTAAGAATTTGAGCAGATTTAAGGTTAATTTTTAAGGTGGACATAGTCGCCGAAGAACTTATGATATTTTCTTTACCACCAAGAGTATCAATTAACAAATTGATATCAAAATTAAATTTAGTTGATACTTGTAGTTTCGTATTACTCACATTGCTAATTTGTTTAGCTTTATGTTTAGCATAAAGATAAGGAATCCCTAGCATAAGTATATTTAATAAGATTCAACCAAATTTTCGCATCACTAATCCTTAATGAATGTTTGTTGTAGTTTATGAATATAGCTTTTAGGATGATCGCAAAAACACAAACTAAATGGGGCACTTTGTTTGGTCACGGTAATTTTATCATTGGTATTAATGTGTTTAACTAGCATGCCGTCGATGATTAAATCACATCGTTGTGCCGAAATAAAATTACTTAGTTGTATTTTGGCACTACTATGTAAAATTACGGGAGCATTGAAAGAGTGGTGTTTCGCATGATTAGTTGGGGCTAATTCCACTAATTCCATAGCATCGACATTAGGGAAAATAATGGCACCACCGTTGGATTTAGCTTGACCTGTAGCTCCAGTTCTTGTTGCAACTAATATACCAGTCCCCATGTATTTTTCATAAAGAGTACTATCAATACTTACATCTAATTTAACGGTATTTAATGCTTGAATCACCAATTCGTTCATGGCATTATAAAGCAAGTGGTCGTTGATATTAATACTTAGAATTTGGGGTTGTGTGTAATTATGTTCATCAGTGATTGTTTTGATAAAACCGTCTAACCGAGTTCCAATAAATTTTGCATAAAAACCCACGGTACCTGTATTAATGCAAATAATTTTGGTAGGTTTATCATAATATTTACGGAGAAAGCGTACATACGTGCCATCGCCACCAATGACAATAAGATAATTGTGGCTAATTTTGTTTGGTTTTCATTTTGCTTTATTTAATAAAGCTTTAACCAAAGATTCTACCTGTTTCGATAGATTATGATTGTTGGTAACGATTCAATAAGTATGTTCAAGCATCATTGGTAATGGTTAATTATCTCACTAAAACTGATAAAGTTATTGATACTTTCGTTATTAATACTACAATATATACTCCTATAATGACAAGTTGTAGTGGATATTTATAAGGAAATAAGAATGACCGAACAAAATAAAGATGAATCAGTGCGTAAATCAAGAGACACTGTAAAAGCAAGAACTGTTATGCGATCTTCATACCGTAGAATGGGTGATAGTAAAACTGATGGGACATCAGTTGCAACAGACAATCGACATAGATATGATAAAAAATCACATGCAAATTCATCTAAAGATTTCCAATCCGTTCGTGAAGCCATTGAAAAGAAAATTAATGACTTCTTTGAAGCCAACAAAGAATCTGGTTTACGTAAACTAGTTTCCGCTTCAAAATTAATGGAGGCTGGTGTGCATATTGGGATGCCAGCTAAATTTTGGAATCCGAAGATGAAACCATTTATTTACCCTAAGAAAGGTAACCGCGCTCAAGTAATTGACATCCTCAAAACGATGGTTTTTATGGATCGAGCCTACAATTTTTTACGAGACGTTGCCCGCGAAGGTGGTACCGTACTATTGGTAGGTACTCGTGGTGAAATTATTAAAGAGCATGTAAAGAACGAAGCTAAACGAGTAAAATGTTTTTACATTAATCAACGTTGACTTGGTGGCACATTAACAAATTTTAAAACGATTAATAATTCCATTAGCAAATTAAATAAGTTTATTGCCTTACAAATTTCTGATGAAATTAAAAAATACTCTAAAAAAGAACAAGTGATGATTGCCAAAGAAACTGAAAAGATGGGTAAATTCTTAGGCGGAATTCGTACCATGCGATATTTACCACAAGCTTTAGTTATTACTGATCCAATTCATGAACATAATGCTTTAATGGAAGCTCGTAAGTTAAATATTCCTGTAATTGCTTTCGCTAACACTAATGCTAACCCTGATTTGGTCGATTTTTTAATTCCAGCTAACTCTAGTTCCATCAAGACAGTGTGATTGTTAATATCAATTATGTGTGATGCGATTGCCGAAGCTGCTGGAGAACCTTTAGCAGTAGTCGGTAAAAAAGATGAAGAAATAGTTTTACCAGAAATAGTAAAAAAAGAACCTGACCAAGGTTTTATTCAACACAAACGCTTTACTCGAGGTAATTTTACTAGACCAGGATTTGAAAAACGTCCAGTGAAGACTGAAACGATTAAAGAGTAGAATTAAATTAACTATGCGATCATCACTAGTCAAGAATAAATTCTACATAGGGGGGGGTGTTTATCGTGATTAATATTTTAGATTTTCGAGAAAGTTTTTTTCCATACCTAGGCTTAATCGTAAGCATTGTTGTTCTCGTAGCGGTAATTATTCCAGCGATCTTATTACATCATAAAAAAACTTTGTTTTGATCGATTGGTAATTTATTAGGTTTTTATGTATCGTGGTTAGTATTATTTTTTGCCGAACGTAGTATATCCGCTGTTTTGATTAAATTCATTATTCCGTCTGGAGTCGATATTGATAGTACTACTTTTATTCCGATGTTTAATCAAATCATTGCAGTTATTTGATTCGCACCATTTTTATTAATTTGAAATGTGATGATACTATTACCAAACTATTTTGCGTGGTATAAGAAAGCAGTCGGTTTAAAAAATATTAAGCCTTTAAAGCACAAAAATAAACACGAACATAAACATCATGCCAGAATAAAAAGTGGCATGGTAGTTTTATCCATCATTACCTATGCTCCAATCATCATTTGTGCAGGAACCGCAGTTCAATCAATTACGGTTTCTCAAGCTAATGCTAATAGGCATATGAAGGGTTTAGATCAAGCTTTTAACACTGCTTCCATCATAACCTATGTTAATCAAACCCAAGTCAATTTGGATGCTTTACAAGCACTTAACAAGGTATATACTGCTAATGTTGATACACCAGATGGAACTAAAAAACATCCATATGAATTCCTTAAAGATGGCTTTGATAATTTCTTTTTGTTTTCGGCAACCGATGCCACAGGTTTTCGTACATGAATTAATACTAATTTTCAAATTGATAATGATATAAATAGTGAAGAGCATAATGTTTATTATTATGTTAAATGGTTGGATGCTGATTATCTTGGCAAACAATTTTATGGGGAGCGTACAGTTTCTAGCATGCTTTCACAATTAATGCTGCCAATAACTGTAGGTACTGCTGTATCTGATTTATTAGCTAGCTTTTTAAAAGTAGATAGTATTAACTATCAAGAAATAACTACACCAAGCATTCAGACCGATTATTCTCAGGGTTCACAAGACAACAAAATATCTCTTCGAGATTTTCTTAGTACATTATTAACTGGAAGCAAACAAGAAATTCGTGTACCCAATGCAGAAGATCAATCTATCACTGATGTTTATCATTTATCGCTATTTAAAAATAATAAGTCAGTAGATTTTCGTATTAAAGTATTAGTAGAAACTTATGATAATTTGTGTCATAAAATTGCGAAAGAAATCATTAGTCATGATGAAGATACGTCCGAATATGATAACATGGTTGAGTTAACTAAAAATTGCTTAGGTAAAATTTTCTTTATTGACCATGCTCCAAATGGAACAAAGTATACAAATGCATTGCAAATAAGTGATTCATTTTAGGTAATTAAAAATACGAGACTTTTTTGAATATTTTAAAGCTCTACAAAAATAGAGTAAACAACGATCGGTTCCAATTATTGCGAAATAATAAATAACAAGTTATTTCCTCGATGAATATTTATCATTTTAGTTAACAACTATTTTCAAGCTTTGCCAATGATATCCACTAATTTATTAATTTTAAGTTTGTGCATTAGTTGTGGCAAAGCTTGAATAATTTTAAAGCAAGCATAGGGATCTACTAAATTGGCACTACCGACTTGAATAGCGGTTGCCCCAGCGCACATCATTTCAATCACATCTTCTGGACTACTTACACCACCACTACCAATGATTGGTATTTTAACATTTTGTGAACATAAATAGATTGCTCGTAAGGCAATTGGTTTAAGAGCTGGGCCGCTCATTCCCCCAATTTTGTTACCCAAAATTGGTTTTCTAGTGTTAATGTCGATTCGCATTCCAGGCATAGTGTTGATTAAAACTAAGCCGTCAGCACCAGCTTGTTCAGCAGTTTTGGCCATTAAGACAATATCGGTGACTTGTGGTGACAATTTCACATAGATGGGTTTTTTAGCAACTTTTTTAATTGCTTTGACTAGTGCCGTTAATGCTTGTGGATCAGAATCAAATTTTAAACATCCTTTGTTTACATTGGGACAACTAACATTAATTTCGTAAATGCCAATGATTATTTCATCATTAAGTTTTTGGACGATTTGCACATAACTATCAATGTCGGTGGCCGCAATATTGGCAATTACTTTTTTATGGAAAATACTTTTGAGTTGAACTAATTCATATTTCTTGATGTGATCCACTCCAGGGTTTTGTAAACCAATAGCATTAATCATTCCTTGAGACACTTCGCAAATACGGGGGTTAGGGTTACCTTCGCTAGCGTTTAAAGTTGTGCCCTTAAAACTAATTGAGCCTAAAATATTAAGGTCATAATATTTAGCGTGATCAAATCCGAATCCAAATGTACCACTAGCTGGAATAATGGGGTTATCTAGAGTTCAGTTACCGAGTTTGACTTGCAAGGCTTTATTTACCATAGCAAATCCTCGCTTTTAAAAATTGCTCCATTTTTGCAAATTCGTTGTACTCCTTTTTTGGTTTTAATGGCACACCCCATACACGCTCCAAAACCACAACCCATACGTTCATCTAATGATAATTGTCCGTTTTTATTATTTTTAAAAATAGCTTTTAACATATTTGTGGAACCACAAGCATAGTAGTAACTATCTTGCAAGCGGTATTGGTTAATGATTTGGATAATGTTACCTTTTTCACCAAAACTGCCATCATCAGTACAAACATGAGCTTTAGGATTTATTTTTTTAATTTCTGAGGCTAGTGCTACCTTATCTTTATTTGGGAAACCACAAATAAGTTCATAGCTAATTTTTTGTTTATTAAAGCGTTTTGCCAAACAAAGAATGGGTCCTAAGCCACTGCCACCTGAAACTAAAAGTGGTTTACCATATGCTTTTTTGTATTCATAATGATTCCCTAAGTCTTCTAGAATATCAATTTCATCTCCCCGCTTTAACGTGCTCAAAGTTTTTGTACCATCGCCTACTAATTCATAAATAAAACTATATCGATTCTTGGCAAAATTACTAACTGCCATTGGTCGCCGTAAATAAAATCCAGGTACTTTAATATTAATAAACTTACCTGGTTTGATTCATTCGGTATTTTTACATGAAACAGTCATACGATAAACAGTTTCATTTAATTTTTCATTTTTTAAAACCATAGGTAGATTATAGTTTGTCCTAATTATTTTTTTGCTCTTACCAAAATTTTAATTCAACAATAATTAATTTTAGATATACATTTTACCGACGAGACTTTTTTACAAGAAAAGCTTGATTTTTCAATCCCAAACTGACATTTTTTTGACTTAAAACTGCGAAACTTAGGCACTGATAGCATTTGGTCCCATTTTATTCAACCTATCTTCTATCAAAATTTGCATCGGCAGTTTTTGCTAGAGCGAGATACAAAAGTAAAATGAACATCCAAAAAGGTAAATCAAATTAGTTGGTATAAATTAAATAAACACTGTTTTTCTTACTGTTTTTTACGATTGATACGATGTTGTTTCATTCTAATGAAAAGTTTTTTTTAAAAGATATTGCTTTCTTGTTGGTGTTCCACTATAATTTTCCGCGAATTAAACACTCACACCCATGAAGCGTTGAATCAAAAATACAATAACGGTTACCCTAGGCTTGGTCCCTATAGGCTTGGTAGCCGCTTTTTCTAATAGTTGGTCTAATAAGACCCCAATTTCATGTGTTGGTTCAAGTACGGTTAAACCGTTTATTGAAGATCTTTCCAAGATATATATGCAAGCCAATCCCAATGTTGATATTACTGTTGAAGCTGGTGGTAGTGGGTTTGGTATTCAACAAATTGCCCAAGGTTTTGCTAATATTGGTAACGCTTCCAAAGATCCATATAGTACTGTCAAAGGGAAAGATGCCAAAGGCACTGGTGGTTTTAGAAAAAACTGAGAAGAGTCGCAAATTAAAACAATTACGATTGGTTGAGAAGCAATTTGTTTGGTTTATATTCCACCCAAAAATTTAAATGTAGATGCAGACACTTTAAATAAAATGTTGGTAGTAAATGATACAGAAAGCAATAATCCTAATCTCAAAAATCAGTATGGGTCAACAATGCATAAAATTGAAGAATTGATGCGAGTTTTTAGTGGCATTAATGACAGTAATGCTCCAATTGGCAATCCAACACTATATGATTTTTATAACTCAAATACCAATCTTTCTTCTACTCAAATAGAATCGCTTAAAAGTACGAAGATAACACCTTATGTTAGAGCGGGTGGTTCTTTGACATCTGGAACGGCTTCGTCTTTTGTAAATGAATCGCATTTAACATTTAAAAAAACAGATTTAAGTAAACAACAGCAAAAAGCTTTTGATAATGGTAATTATGGTACAGCTTATGGGTTGCAGCAAACAGATGAAGCTAATAGTCGTGCTTGAGATATGTTTACTAAATCCGATAATCCTGGACAAATTGTGTATTTATCATCAGGATTTGTGCAACAAAATAGTAAATTAATTAAATCCAAAGGTTATGGTATTATGGCATATGGCAACAACGTTACTTATAGTATGGAAGCCATTGATACAAAGGATGGATACAACTGGTTTAGACCACTTAATTCCATGATTTCGTTAAATTCTAAATCAAGTGTTGGCAAAGATTTTCTTAAAACAATACTAAACGAATATGGCAAACCAGGTCGTGAATTGGAAAAACTAGGTGCAAAATCTTTGCAAGATAGTGAAAAATCACAGATGTTCACTAAGGATTTTCCTATTGATGGCGAATGATTATCTGATGTTAAATTGGCTGAGCGTAAGCTTGAACAGGACACAGATATTTGGGAAGATATTAATTGGCATGGTGAGAAAGGGCATTTTGCTCCAACCCCAGAAGGTTTAACAAAATAAAGAATAATATGGCTCAAATTACTAATAATTTACTAAAAAAGAAACAAACCGCGGATCGCACCTCGAAAATTGTTTCATTAACCTTGTCTTGGTTATTTTCGTTAGTTTTCTTTTTATTAATTATTTTTATTATTGTCGCCTCAGTCCCTGGATTGCAAAACTATGGTTGGAGTATTTTTGGAAGTAATTTTGATACGACTGCTAATAAAGCATCGTTTTGATTTCCACTATGTATTACAATCTTCGTTTCAGGTTTAGCCATTATTATTGCTGCTCCAGTCGGAACAAAAACAGCGACATTCATCAAATATCGTTTACCTGTTAAATACCAAAAGAGTGTGCGGGTAGCAATTGAACTATTGGCAGCGATTCCATCAGTTATCTTTGGTTTATTTGCCTGTGAGATGTTAGGAACGGTTTTGAAATACATTTTCCATATGTCGACGTCTTACAATCTCATTACGACAGCGTTCATGTTAACTTTTATGATTTTACCAACCATTGTTTCACTATCGTTAAACGCGTTGGACGGAGTGGATCAAACGTTAATGGGAGCATCAATGGTATTAGGTAATACCAAAACACGTTCGATTTATAAAGTATGTCGCAAGGAAGCTCGTAACGGAATTGCCGTGGGTGTGATTATTGCTTTTGCTAGGGCGATTGGTGAAACAATGGCTGTATCCATGATTTTACAATCACAAGGGTATAACGCTGTTTTTAATGAAGGCTTTGGAGCAGTAGCAACAAGTGGTTTGCGATCAATTGGCGCGTTAATTGCTGCCAATATGTTTGCTGAAGGTGGTGGACCAAAATTACAATCATTATTGTTTGCTTTCGGTTTGTTCATCTTTATTTTTGTAATGATATTAAACGGGTTGGCAATGTATGCTACTAAAAAGCGTAATCGTAGTAAATGACATTGATGGAATACATTTGAAAATAAATTAGGTAGTTTTATTACCTTTATTCCGACACAAATTAGAATTGGCTGAGAGCATTTAACGTATCGATCGAACATTAATAAAAAGAAGAATTTATCTAAATACTTGTCGAGTCGTGCTCAAAATAATCGTTTTGTTTACACTTATAGTGTCTATAAAATATTTTGAGAGATTGTATCGATTACATTAACACTAGCTTTTTTAGCATGAATCATAATTGATATCATTGGGTTTGGTGGGGTAGCTTTAACGCAATCATCAGCCAGTGTCTTTAGTTTTACTAATAATACCACTGGACAAGCTTTCATGAATACATTGTTAATCATTATTATTGCAATTGGGATTGGGTTACCGTTATCTTTGATGATTGCGATTTACTTGAATGAATTCGCTAAAAAAGGTAAAGTTAAGAAAATTTTATTGTTTTTTATTGATTCATTAGGAGCAACACCTACCATTTTGTTTGGTATGTTTGGTTTAATTTTCTTTATTCAAACGATGGGCATGTCTGCTGGTGGTGCGGCTGGTAAGTCGATTTTAGCTGGGGCTTTAACAATTTTAATCGTAATTTTACCAGTTTTCATTCGTACGATTCAACAAGCACTCCAATCAATCCCTCAAGAATTAAGAACCAATTCATATGCCTTAGGTGTGGGGAAATGGGAAACAATTCGTAAAATTGTTTTACCAGCAGCCCTACAAGGCATTACTACGGCTGTAATCTTGTCCATTGGGCGAATACTAGCCGAAACAGCTCCGCTTTATTTAACTAGTGGGTTGGTATCTTCAAGTTCAATTTCATTAATTAATCCTGGCCAAACCCTTACGACACGTATTTATGCTCAAATTTATACAGCGGATGTACATGACGGTACTAGTATCATGTATGAATGTGCCTTTGTGACGATGGTTTTAGTACTTTTAATCATTTTGGTAATCCATGTGATTATTCCTGCTTACTATCGCTTTAAGCAACGTCGTTTGGACAACCATAGTAAATTCATGCGTCAACAACAAGAAAAATTTGATCAAGTTCACTTATCACTGCAAAAAATATTGACATCGAATGATGTTTGACAACGTCAGAATTATCACTTAATCAAAAGACCAAAACGTCCACGTCAACCACCGTTACCACCACCAACTAAAAAGACGGTAAGAAAAAAGACATAATTTACTACAAGATATAATACAAGGCGATGTACCAAAATATGAAAAATAAAGCAAACCAACAATTACCCACGGCAACAGAAAGCATTGATAAACAACAAGCTGATGCCAAAAAAGCTTCTAATGTATTGGATAGTCCGTTTTTATTACGACCGTTTAAATTTTGGTTATTATCTAAATCCCAAAAAGAGCTTTACCAACAAATGTTAGCTCAAGCGAAAAAAGTTGATATTTTAAAGAAAAATTTTAACAAAGAAAATATTTTTGAAATTAATCACTTTAATTTTTGATACAGCCATCGCACAAAACATGCTTTAAAAGATATCAACATTAACATTAAACGTAATAAAGTAACGGCATTGATTGGTCCATCTGGTTGTGGTAAATCTACTTTCATTCGTTGTTTGAATCGCATGAACAGTCAAATTGAAGGAACGGCTAGTGAGGGCGATATTTATTTTGATAAAGGGATAAATTTGGCTAGCAAGCAAATACCAACACTAGAATTAACTACTCGGGTTGGGATGATTTTTCAAAAACCAACTCCATTCCCGATGAGCATTTATGATAATGTAGCCTATGGTTTGCGTTCACACGGTATTAATGATAAAAAAACATTAGATGCGATGGTGGAAGATTCATTAAAAGGAGCAGCACTTTGGGATGAGGTTAAACATAATCTATTTGATTTAGGCACATCACTTTCTGGCGGGCAACAACAACGTTTATGTATTGCTCGAGCGATTGCTTTAAAACCAGAAACACTCTTAATGGATGAACCAACTAGTGGATTGGATCCAATTTCGACTAGTAAGATTGAAATATTAATTAACCAATTAAAACAACAATTTACTATCATTATAGTGACTCATTCCATGGCTCAAGCTCAACGAGTAAGTGATGAAACTGCTTTCTTTTGACAAGGTAGCGTCATGGAAATGGGGCCAACTAAACAAATGTTTACTTCGCCCAAAAATAAAAAGACGAGAGAATATATCTCTGGTAAGATAGGATAAATTATGTTAGCCGCAGCCCATGAAGCATTAAAATGATATATATGAGTAGGTTTTATTGCTTCGATATTAATTGCAATATTTACCACCCCGCAATTGATTCAACTTACCAAAACACGTAATACAACTTACATTAATATCCCCATGTATGCCATTTATTTAATTGGGTGTTTTTGCTTTCTAATTGGTGGTGTTTTAATGTTGTGTGGCGTTGGTGCTGAAAATCCGACATGATCCCAACGATTGTCATCGGGTTTACCATTAATAATCGCCCAATCTATTTGTGGGGTAATTTCGGCTATTATTTTTGTGTGAAAAATCAAAAATTATGCTGCTGCAAAACGAGCCCAAATTACGGAATTACAATATTGTCACCAATTGAAATCAGTTTATGATGAATACAAACGAAAAATTCACTCGCTTTCACATCATGAAAAACAAACGGTGGAAAATGCGGAGGGAAAATAATATGGTTACTACGGTAGTAATGACAATTGGGGCGGTATTTATTGGGGTTTTCTCCATTCCTAATTTGATTAATGTCTTAAGAACAAAAAATACTGCGGGAATTAATCTACCGATGTACATTATTTTTACTTTTGCTTGTATTTTATTTGCGATTTATGGAGGCGGGATGACAGCGGATCATAATCTTAGTGGTGGGTTACCAGTGTTGCTTTCAAATGCATTTTGTATTGTGATTGCTGTCATTACACTGGTGTTTAAATTTATCAATATTCGTCATGCCAAAAAAGCTGGATTATCGGAATTACAATATTGAAAAGATCATCACCAAAAAGAAACGGAGAATAAATAATGAACTACAAATTAATGAAAGAATCTGAACAAGAACTTCAAGCTGAATTTATCAAATTTTGTGAGCACATTTATGTCACTTGAACTTTTCTCTATAAAAGTATTAAGGATAAACAAGCTGATGCCACCACCATGGATGAAGTGTTCCGTATGGAGGACATTTCTAATCATTTTGAAGCCCAAATTCAAGATGACTGTATTTGGTCGATTTCTAAGAACGAACCATTAGCTAATCATTTGCGTTACATTGTGGCAATTTTAAACTCGGTGAAGGATTTAGAACGAATGGGTGATTATGCGGTAAGTGCCATCCGTTTTTTCGCCAACAATCAAGTTAGTGATGAAATTCGTAATTTAATTGTGGCAATTTTAAAAGAAGCACTAACTGGTATGAATAAAGTGATTAACTCTTTAAAGGTAAAACCAGCTACTGACACCTACCAAATTTGTCGAGCCGCTCATACTCTTTTCAAAAAACGCTATAGTAAGATGTTAGAGCAACTATCGGGTATTTTAAAAAATCGTTCGGTTGAGCAGATTGAAAAATTGTTTCAAGGTGCCATCATCATTATTAAGCACATTGAACGATTAATGGATCACCTTGCCAATATTTCCGAAAACTTTGTGTTCATTAAGCAGCCTGATCTTTTCTTTACTAAGCAGAGTAAACAAAAAAATAAATAATCATGCCGAACAAGAAATTAACCTATCAAGCTAGTGGGGTAAATATTCATGAAGGCTATAAAGAAGTAAAAATGATCAAGGGTTTAGCGAAAGCTACCCACAATGTTAATGTATTGAATAATTTAGGTTCATTTGCTGGCATGTTTAAAATGCCCAAAGGCATGCAAGAACCAATTTTGGTATCAGGTACCGACGGAGTCGGCACCAAAATTGCGATTGCTTGCCAAAAGCAAAAATATGATACGGTTGGCATTGATTGCGTCGCGATGTGTGTTAACGATGTTTTGTGTCATGGGGCAAAACCACTATTTTTCTTGGATTACATAGCGTGCGGGAAGTTAAATGCAAAAATAGCAGCAAGTTTAGTCAAAGGTGTGGCGAGTGGTTGTCAGTTGTCTGGAAGTGCTTTGATTGGTGGCGAAACTGCCGAAATGCCCGATTTTTATAAACCAGGTGATTATGATTTAGCGGGTTTTGCAGTCGGAATAGTGGAAAAAACGAAGATCATTAATGGGAAAGACATTAAAGTTGGGGATGCTTTGATTGGTATTACTTCCAGTGGTTGTCATTCGAACGGATACTCTTTGATTCGTCAAGTGTTTAAAAATTTAGATGAACCGTTGAATGGACAACCAATTTGAAAAACATTGTTAACCCCCACTAAAATTTATGTAAAGCCAATTTTACGGTTACTACAGCAGGTTCATGTTAAAGGGATGGCTCACATTACGGGTGGTGGTTTTATTGAAAATGCTCCACGGATGTTAGGTAAAGCTAATTTACAAATAGTAATTAATAAACACAGTTACCCACTTCCCCAAATTTTCAAATTAATTAATCAAAGGGGAGTGGCTTTAGACCACATGTATAATACTTTTAATATGGGAATTGGTTTTATGTTATGTGTAAATCAAAAAGATGTAAAACAAACTATTCAAATTTTACAACAAGCTGGTGAAACAGCCTACGAAATCGGTTATATCGCTAAAGGGAAGAGGACAGTTTGTTTAAAATAGCGGTTTTGGTTAGTGGTAGTGGTAGTAATTTGCAAGCCATTATTGATGCGATCGATAACCGTGAATTAAATGTGGAAATCGCCATGGTAATTGCTTCTAATCACCAAGCATTTGCCCTAGAGCGTGCTCAAAAACATCACATTCAAAGTTATGTTGTCTCTAAAAAAGAATTTGCTAATTGTAGCGATCAAATATTGAAATTGGCAAAACTTCATCAGGTAAATTTAATTGTGCTAGCTGGTTATTTAGGAATTTTGAACGGGAAATTATTAGATGAGTACAATGGTAAAATTATTAACATTCATCCAGCTCTATTACCCAAATATGGCGGACCTGGAATGTACGGTCATTATGTTCATGAGGCAGTTATTAAAGCCCAAGAAATGGAAAGCGGTTGTACTGTGCATTATGTATCAGCCCAAATTGATGGTGGTGAAATTATTTTACAAACCAAAGTAAAAGTACTAGCACATGATACTCCGACTACTTTGGCAAAACGTATTTTGGTACAAGAACATAAGTTATTACCAGCAGCGATTAAATTAATATCAGCTCGGAAAAGCAACTAAGAACGGTGTTGACGTTTAAAACCATGTTGGTGATTATCACGACGGTGTTTTCATTGTCGCTGGTGATTATTTTCTGACGAACGTTCAGAGCGTTGTTTACGTTCATTAGCAATTTGTATTTTCACTGGCACATTATTAATGGTTTTTAAATTTTCGATTTGTTTTGCCAAGTGATTTTTAACTTCAATAAAACTATAAGTATCTTTGACTCATACATCAGTAATGTCAGTCAATGGGATATTGATGTCTTTTGCTAAAAGATGGGCCAATGAACGATTATCAATTTTATCTTTGGTACCGATGGTTACAAAAAATCTAGTGGTGGAACCGTTATTTGTTTTAGTAGGTTGTGAAAATTTATGTTGACGATGCTGCTCGTGATAACGTTTAGGATAATTGCTTTTGAAGTGCTCTTGATTATCGGCTGGCGGTGGCGTATTGAAATCGATTCCTTCCATTTTATGTTCGTTTAGAGATTCTTTAGTTTCTTTTTCAATGGTACGTAAATGGTGGTGTACATCACGAGCGATTAGGGTATAAGCACTACCGATTGCTTTGGCTCTAGCGGTACGACCAATACGGTGGACATAATACTTCATGTCTTTAGGGACATCATAATTAATTACCGCATCGACACCTTTAACATCAATGCCTCGAGCGGCAATATCAGTAGCGATGAGGATTTGTAATTTACCTTTACGAAAAGAGTCCATGACTCGTTCACGAGCGGTTTGTTTTAAATCACTATGTAGCGCATCGACTTTGAAACCTTGGTCTTTTAATTTTCGCACTAGTTCTTTGGCTTTGCGTCTCGTATTAGTAAAAATAAGGGTCAGATAAAATTGTTTATCTTTGATTAATTTGGTAATAACTTCAATTTTCTTAAATTCAGGAGTTTGGATGTAATGTTGGGTGATTGATGGAATATCTTTTTCAGCGACAGTCGTTTTAAAAAACACCTGGTCTTTTTGATATTTCTTGGAAATTTCCATAATGTTTTTATCAATTGTAGCTGAAAGCAAGATAGTTTGGTGATGTCCGCTGGTTTTATGCAAAATTTTATCAATATCACGAATAAAACCCATATCTAACATTTCATCAACTTCATCCAAAACGACAGTTTTCACTCGGGTTAAATTGATTGTTTTCCGTTCAAGGTGGTCTAACAATCTACCAGGTGTCCCGATGATAATTTGTGGTTGCTCTTTCAACAAACGTAACTGTTGATTGATTTTTTGGCCACCATAGATTGCTAGTACTTTTAAGTCACGAATAAATTGTCCAATCTTTTTATATTCGCTGGTTATTTGTAGTGCTAATTCTCTCGTGGGACATAGTACTAAAGTTTGAACAAAATGTTCGCTTTGATTAAATTGTTCTAAGGTAGGCACGACAAAAGCACAAGTTTTACCTGTACCCGTAGGTGCTTGTCCAATTACATCTTGATTTGCTAAGACAGCTGGAATAATTTTGGTTTGAATGTCAGTCATTTCGTGATATTTAGCGTTTTGAATACCATCTAAAATGTCTTTCTTAATTTTTATTTCATTAAAATACATTGTTCATTAAACTCTTCTTTCATTAATTATTTTTTTATTTCAGTATATTCACACAATACAGGTCGAAATTAATATTAATAATCCTACTCCAAAAATTATACCAGCAGCAATAATTGACAAGTTATTGAATAAAAATGCGATCCCTAATCCTATCATTACCGCACCAATAATTGCCCCAATGTAGATACATTGTTTTTGTTTCACACTAAAAGTGTCTCAATGCCTTGCTTTGCTTTTGGTTTTATGTGTATCGGTGTTTTCCATCAGACTAACTATAGTCAATTTTTGTGGCTTCACTTAATTTATTCATAAATTTCGAGGAGTAGCCCAAAAATATTTGTGGCAAAATTAAGAAAATTAGGCAGTATGCAAGTCACTTAAAATAGGCTCGAATGGTTAGGAATAATAGTCCTACAAAACTCTGCCTGAAGTAAAGTAG
>JAITJR010000039.1 GCA_031278855.1 Mycoplasmataceae bacterium
CCTATGTAGATTTAAAACAACTTACATCAATTGATACAATTGGAGAAAATTTTTTCAACAACTGTAGTGCTCTAGTCGACATTGATTTATCATCGTTAACAAAAGTACAAACAATTCAAAATGGTTTTTTAAGTAATTGTAAAAGTTTAACTTATGTTAATTTAAATGGATTAGAAAATGTTACTAGTTTAGGTAGTAATTTCTTTGCTGGTTGTAGTTCCATTACTTATGTTGATTTACAATTACTAATTAATGTAACTAATGTTGGGGAATATTTTCTAGCTAATTGTACCTCCATCACATCACTTGATTTAACACCGTTTAATGGTGAACGCTCCCAAGCTGGCGGATTAGCATCGGCTGGCGACCATTTTCTTGAAAATTGTAGTGCCTTAGTTTACCTTGATTTATCCCCACTTAAAAAATTAACTTCATGTCAAAAATATTTTATTGCTGGTTGTACAGGACTAAACTACATTGATTTATCTGGACTACTTAATGCATCAACTTTTGGCGATCATTTCCTGGCTGGTTGTATTTCCTTAGTTTCAATTGATTTATCTCCTGTCAGTAAATTAACTTATCCGAGCGAATATTTTATGACAGGTTGTTCTGCTTTAACTTCAATTAATCTTGGTAATAATATAAGTAATGGGCCCAATTATAACGACACAATGCCTTTCTTAGGTGTAACTAATTTATCCCAAAATAAAATTTCTGGTACATACGCAAGTCAATTTAAAAATATAATGTCACATTTAAGTAATTGAACGGTTGTTTCTTAAGATAAATCTGTTACGAAATTTGCTCAATAAGATTAGCTACATTTAATTTAAAAATAAATTAATGGCATTTTTATATAAGTGTTCAGCGAGTTGTTCTTCTGGCATTTTTAAAATTTGACTCATGGCTCTCACAATGATTGGAATATGCAATGGTGAATTAATCTGACCACGAAATGGTTCGGGAGCTAATCATGGGGCATCTGTCTCACTTAACAAACGATTTAAAGGAATTTTGACAATGGCTTCTTTTAAAGCTTTGGCACTATTAAAAGTAATTACCCCGTTAATCGATATGTAATAGTCCAATTCAACGTATTTCACCACTAGAGCACTATCGCCAGTATAACAGTGAATAATTACTTTTAGTCCCTGAGCGTTTTCTTTTAAGATTGCAATCGCATCTTCATGGGCATCACGGACATGAACCATTAATGGTAATTTATATTTATGAGCTCATTTAATGTGTTCTAAAAAAACACGTTTTTGTTCATCGGCATTATAGCCTGGATAATGATAATCCAATCCCGTTTCGCCGATGGCAACAATAGCTGTGTTTTCTTCTAATAATATTTCCATTTCACTAATGGCAATATTAACATCAATCCGACTGACATCATTAGGGTGAATACCGACACAAGCATATACATTTTGAGATTCACGAGCATGTCGGATGGCTAACATACTTGTATTTATATCGGTACCAACATCAATATACGAAATATTAAGTTTTTTACATTCCCTGGCTATTTCTGCTGCTTGACTATCTAAAGAAGCATAATTGGTATGAGTGTGGACATCAAAATATTTCATTATTTACCTACGCAAAATTTACGGAACAATTCGTTCATGAAATTATATTCTTTTCCATAGCCTAATATGCTATCAATGTTAACTAAAGCCACATGTAAGTGCTCCATGGTCAGATCTAATGGTTGTTTGATGTTAATTAATGTCTTAGCTTCCGTTAATTCTGTTAAAGCTTGCTGTACATAACCAATGGAATGAGTTGATTGTAAAATTACATTACTAGTGTTAATGGGTGTATTAGTTTGTAATTTTTTAACAAGCGCATTAATCAAATTGTCGATTTTATTAAACTTAGCCGATATTTTAATACCGTTGATTTTAGCTCGATTAGGAATATCGCTTTTATTAATAATGATCAGATGATTTTTATTAACAAGTAGTTTTTGAATGCGTTTATCTGCGGTAGTTAGTGGTTTTGATCCATCAATGACTCATAGCACTAAAGCGGCTTGCTGTAAAAATTCCTCTGCTTTAGCAATCCCTTTTTTCTCAATTTCATTACTAGCCTGATGGATTCCAGCTGTATCTGATAAATTAATGGTTACGCCATGAAGGTTAATGCGGGCATCAATCAAATCACGGGTGGTACCTGGAATATGGGAAACGATGGACCGTGGTTGATTTAACAAGGCGTTGAATAATGAAGATTTCCCGACATTGGGTTTACCCACAATAGCAACATTAATCCCTTCAATGATGGGCATTAACTTTAAAGAATTTTGGATGATAATTTTTATTACCCTAATTAATTTGGCTAATTTAGATTTAAATTGTTTGGTGGTAACGTAGGGAACGTCATCAAATTCGGGGTAATCAATATTTATTTCGACTTGACCGATCAATTCAAATAAATTTTCGCGTAATTGTTTTAAGGCTTTAACTGTATTAGGATTTAAACCCATATTGGCTAAAGTGATGGCTTTTTCATTAGTCGCATTAATCAAATTATGAATGGACTCGGCTTCATGAATGGTCAATTTATTATTTAGATAGGCTCTTTGAGTGAATTCGCCTGGTAGTGCTAATGTGCAACCATGTTTAATTAACAATTGCATAATTTTATTAGCTAAATAATAACCACCATGACAATTAATTTCTACCAAATCTTCCCCTGTGAATGATTTGGGAGCCACAAAAGTATTAATGAGCACATCATCAATTACTTGTTTGTCATCCAATAGTTGGCTTCTTTGGATAATATACCCTTTTTTGATGATTTTCTGAGTGGTAAGGCGGTTAATAATGGCAAAAGATTTAGGACCAGACATTCTGATAATATGAATGGCACCATTCATTGGTGGGGTGGATAATGCAACGATGGTTTTCATGACTAACTACTTTGTAATACCGTTCATAGTTGTTGAAATAGTAATATCTTAATAGGGTTCACATTAATGTGTGCTAACAATTCAAATAATCTTTCGTTTTTAGGCAATAAAGTGGTTAGCATTTTTAAGACTAACTCGATTTGTTTATAGCTAAACTTACTAAATTGTTCTTGTAGTTGTTTAATGTTAGTTAAATCATTTTTTCTCATGATTAAGTTTTTTACTCATTCATAGACGGTGGTAAATATTGCCTCATGTAAATCTTGCATCACTTCATCATAGTTATAATAAACACCACGAATGATTTCCTTTTGTTCTAAAGTTAGACTAAATTTTGACAATTTTTCATCAAATAATTGTAAATTACTTTTGAGAATGTAAGTTTGACACCGACTGCGAATTGTTGGTAGTAATAAATTTATGGCTCGGGTGGTTAATATGGCATAAGTATTGGCTGGTGGTTCTTCTAAAAATTTTAAAAGCGAATTAACAGCTTGACTTGATGCATATTCAATCCCGTAGATAACATAAATTTTAATCCCTCTTGCTTCAACGGTAGTTTTCGCAAATTGGTTGATGACATTTAATATGTCTTCTTTCTTGATGTTATCGGTATAGCCATTGATAGTAATCATGTCAAAATAAGTGTTAGCATCTATTTTTTGGGCTCATTCATCGTTTGGTGAAATCGCTACAATCGCTTTAATGTATGCTTTAATGAAAGCCTTGACATCACATAATTTAGCCTCAATTAAAAGAATGGCGTGCGGTTTGTTTTTAATATGTAATAAATTATTCACCATAGTGAACTTTAATTTTTTCTAAAATAATATTAAAAACATTGGTAGTCACTTCAACTAGTGGTAAAGCTGCATTGACTTCAATAATCGTATGATTGTGATTTTCAGCGATGATTTTCCGATAACCTTCGTAAACTAGTTGGTGTAGGCTTAGTGCTTCTTGATCTAGGCGATTAAATTCGCGTAATTGATTGTGACGAATCCGTGCTAATCCTTGCTCAGGATTAATCATAAATACGATCGTTAAATCAGGCAAAACATGATTGATGCCAAAAGCATTAATACTTCATATTTGGTCAATCCCTAATTTTCGAGCATATCCCTGATAAACTAGTGAAGAATGAATGTAACGATCACATAAAACTAAATTGCCTGCTTCAATGTTCGGTAAAATGAAATCTTTGACATGTTGAGCACGACTGGCTGCAAATAACAAAGCTTCGGCTCGGGGCGAAATCTGGTATTCAATGCGGTTTAAAAGAATATTGCGAATTTCTTCGGCAATCACATTATTTTTACCCCCAGGCTCACGGGTAATTGCTACATTAAAAGCATGTTTATTTTTTTTTAACATATCATAAACAGCGGCTAGCACAGTCGATTTACCACTTCCGTCTGGGCCTTCAAATGTAATAAATAATCCTTTTTTATTCATGGACGATGAACGATTTTGCCTTTCCTATTGCTTTAAATTATTTCTTTATGATCAAAATATTTCCTTAAAACTTCTGGAACTTTAACGGTACCATCTGGTTGTTGGTAATTTTCAATTACCGCCGCTCACAAACGATCAATCGCTAGACCAGAACCATTTAACGTATGCAGGAAAACAGTTTTATCAGTGGTAGCTTCTTTATAACGTAACATTAAATTACGAGCTTGAAAATCTTCACAATTAGAGCAAGAAGATATTTCTTTGTATGCTCCATATGACGGTAGTCATACTTCAATATCATAAGTTTTACTCGCAGCGAAACCTTGATCTCCAGTACATAAAAGAATAATGCGATAGGGTAAATTTAATTTTTGTAAGATGCTTTCGGCATTGGCAACCATTTGCTCTAGTGCTGTATAGGAATCACTCGGTTTGGTAAGCATCACCATTTCGGTTTTATAAAATTGGTGTTGACGAATGACTCCTTTCGTGTCTTTACCTGCACTGCCGGCTTCACTACGAAAACAGGCTGTATTAGCCGTTAACCAGATTGGTAATTGTTTTTCAGCTAAAATTTCATTTGCATAAAAACTAGTTAGTTGTACTTCGGCGGTTGGGGATAAGTATTGATGATTAGTTAATTTAAATAAATCTTCCTCAAATTTGGGTAACTGTCCAGTACCAATTAAAGTTTGAGCGTTCAAGATAACTGGTGGTAACATTTCCACAAAACCAGCATTAGTATTAACATCCAATGTAAATGATTGAAGGGCTCGAATTAATTTAGCTCCATTACCACAATAAATGGTAAAACGAGAACCAGATAATTTTACTGCTCTTTCAAAGTCAACATATCCATTTTTTTCAGCTAATTCTCAATGTGATAAAAATTTGAAATTAAGCGGAGTGGGGTTTCCCCATTTTCTTATTTCGGGGTTGTCATTTTCGTCTTTACCAATTGGGACGCTTTCATGAGGAATATTGGGAATTGAGTGTAAAACAACATCAAGCTGACTATCGACTTCGGTTAAATCTTGTTCCATTTCGACAATACTGGTTTTAATTACTTGTACTTTAGCCCGAATTTGATTGGCAGCATCAAGTTGGTTTGCTTTCATTAATTTAGCAACTTGCTCTGTTAATGAATTACGTTCGGTATTTAGTTTTTGGATATCTGTTGTCAATTTTCTTCATTTTTGATCTAATTGCTGATATTGTTGTAATGCGGGATAATCTTTCCCACGAGTAGCAATACGCTTTGCCACACTGTCAAATTCATTTCGCAAACGATTTATATCTAACATATTAACACCTTATTCTTTTTTTAGTTATTACATTATATTAATTATGCTTTAATATAATTAGTTTTAAGATAAAAGGCTGATATGAGTAAAATTAAATTAAACATCGAAATTGATACAGAAATTTACGAAGCAATTAAAAAGCAATATGAAGAAATGTCCAAAATGTTAAATCACGACATCGCCATTGGTTCCGTCGACGAATACATTGAAAACATTCTTATTTCATGTGCTAAAAGTGGTGAACAAATGAAAAAATTAGGTTCAAAATTGAATGATATGTTTGAAAAAATCGGTGGGCTTGATAATTTAGGTGATTTTGATTTAGGCAGTATGTTTAACCCCAAAACTAAAACCGAAGAAGCAAAACCCAAACCACAAAAACCATCTAATTTAAAAAATTAAAATGAAACTTGCGATCGTATATCATGCATATAAGAACTCCGCTCATCTAAAAAAATCATTAGATAGTATTTTGCTTCAAACTGATCAAAATTTTGAATTTATCTTTATCAATGATGGTGCTGCACCTGGAGTTACTAAAATTATTAAAGAAATCGACTTTTCAAAATTTAAGAAACTTACTTACTTTAAATATAGTCAAAACTTTGGCCATGCGACCTGTTTTAATCAAATAATTGCCACCACTAATGCCGATTATGTAATGTTTGTTGGTGCTAATTTCATTCCTGATCAAGCTTTCGTTAAAACCTTAAATGATATTTTTGAACATAATCCTGATGTGGATGTATTGTCATTTAATACAATTAAAAACGATCGTCAATACCTGTCTTTCGATAAACTAAATAGTAAAATGAATTTGCTGATTGATCAATCAATGAAAGATAAGATTTTTTCGGTTAAATTGTTACGAAAACATCAAATCTTATTCAACGAGCATGCTTATTTCCCTTTATTATTTATTTACCAAGTAATGAGCCAATTTAAAAAATGAATTGTTGTTGATTACGCCCATGCGGTTTATGAAAAAAATAAATTTTTTACGTACAACTTTTATGATGTGTTTGACCAAAATGATTACTTGATTAGCAATTTTTCGAAATCCAAATTTTGACATGCTAACTTAGACTTAATTCAATACTTTATGATTAATTATGTTATGTTGATTTTTCTCTTCCGTTTTTTTCACACCTACCCCCAAAATGCCACTAAACAAACTGCCCTGCGAAGAGCCCAAGTGTGACTTGATACCAATATTCCGAATTGACGTAACAATAAAATTTTGAATAATAGTAAAAATCGTCAACCAGAAGTATCAACAATTTTGGCTAAACTTAAGTTTAAAACAAATTATTTGGACAAAATAATTAGGAAATATAAACTGTAATGTCTGCTGTATTACCATCAATTGTTCCTAACGAAAATGCGAAAGCACGATATGCCTTAGCTAAAGCTTCAAACCGAATTTTTGCTCGTGTTTTGGATTCGGCTATTGTTTTAATTGTCGCAATCGGTATTTCTTTATTAATTGTTGCCACCGATCAAAGTGGTATTAAAGCCGCACTAAATTTACATCAAACTTGACGATATTTTTTAATTGCTTTGCTCGCGACTATAATTTTTACCATTTATTTTTTAGTTGTGCCTTATCTAACCAACGGTAGAACACTTGGTTTTTTGGTATTTAAATTACGTATTTATAATCTAATTGCAACAAAAAATTTCTTTGTTAATTTACTAAAACGTGAATTTTTTCTATGAATAATCGTCGCGATTGCTAATGTAATCTTAGGCATTGTTTTGTGTGCCATGTCACCCAATGATGCCCATATTTTTTTAACCCAATTAACACTCGCTAGTAATGAAAAAACCAATCAAGCAACTATTGCTATATTTCAAGTGTTATATGCGATTGCTACTTTATTATTAATTTTCGTAATTATTCATATGTGCATTAATAATAAACGTCGTTGTTTTATCGACCATATTAGTGATACAGTTGTAATTAAATTAATTGATGTCTCTGGCAGTGATCTGCAACCAACTGCCAATCCTAAAACTAGTAAATCAAGACGAAATTATGGTTTGCCTGGCGAAATCATCGCTGGTGCTGAAAACGAAATTGATTCTTTATAATTGAGGGCTATGTTAGATTTATCTGTACTTAATCATGAACAGTTAGCAGCCGTGCAAGCTGAGACTGGCCCTGTATTAATCATTGCTGGAGCTGGGACAGGTAAAACACGAGTGCTTACGACGAGAATCGCTTACTTAATTGAACACAAACATTTTAATCCCAATCGGATTTTAGCTATCACTTTTACCAATAAAGCTGCAAACGAAATGCGAGTGCGTATTGCTAAAATGTTAGAAAATGTTTATGTTCCATGAATTGGAACATACCATGGTACTTGTTTAAAAATTTTAAAAGAAGATATGCAATATCTGGGGCGATCAAATAATTTTAATGTCATTGACGATGAAGACCAATTAAGCATCATTCGTGAAATATTTAAGGAAGGTGAAATATCAACACGAGATATTAAACCTAAAAAAGCACTCGAAATTATTCAAAAAGTTAAATTTGATGGGATTAATTTAGCAACCATTGATTCCATGCAAAAATTAATGGAACTTAAAATTTATCGTTGAGAAGATTTAAACTCATTCCGTTATATTGTTAAAAATTATGAAAGTAAATTAATAAAAGCCAATTTATTGGACTTTGATGATTTATTAATATTAACGCATCAATTATTCAATCAACATCCAAATGTGAAAGAAAAGTGACAGAACCGTTTTGACTGTATTTTGGTAGACGAATTTCAAGACACTAATTTGATTCAATTTGAAATATTTAATGCTTTGATAAATCCCCAACTACAAAATATTTTTGCAGTTGGGGATCCTGATCAAACTATTTACACCTGACGTGGGGCATATCCTAACATTTTTAATGATTTTTTACATAATTTTAAAAATACCAAAATGTATGTTTTGAATCTTAATTATCGATCTACTAAAAATATTCTTAAAGTAGCCAATCATTTGATTAAAAATAATAGTGATCGCATTGATAAGGAATTAATAACTGATAACCACCAAGGTGAAACTATTGTAGTTTATACTGGCGATACCAGCCAATTAGAAGCTAGTTATATCGCCCGTGAGATTCAAAAAATGATTAAAAATAAGGTTTATGCCTATCATGAAATTGTTGTTTTATATCGTGCTCGTCACTTATCGCGTGCACTTGAACAAGAATTTATTAATAACGGCATTCCTTATTATGTATATGGCGATATCCGTTTTTACCAAAGGCGTGAAATTAAAGATTTAATTGCATATTTAAAACTTCTAGTAAAACCAGATGACGAATTATCATTGAAACGTATCATCAATGTTCCAACTCGTAGTATTGGAGCGACTACCGTTGAAAAAATCAGTCAATATGCATCAAGTCATAGTCTTAAATTTTACGATGTGTTACTACAGATTGCTAACAACGAGATTGAAGCTGAATGAGCTAAAAAATCCATTAAGCAATTTGTGATATTGATGGAACACATTGTAAATGAATCAAAGCATTTATCAATGACAAAAATATTGAAATTAATTATGGAAACAGTTCATTATGATGATTATCTGAAAACATTAGATCAAGCTGAAGAACGTTTTGAAAATGTGAAAGAATTAATGATGGCAATGGAAGAATATCAAATGAAAAATCCGACTAATTCTTTAAGTTCATTTCTTGATGAAATTAGTTTATACACCGAAGCTGACGATAGTAAAAATAAAACCCATAATTCCGTTTCGTTAATGACAATACATTTTGCTAAAGGAACAGAATTCAAAGTAGTCTTTATTGCTGGTATGAATGAAGGAATATTCCCAAGTCGACATTTAAGTGGTGAAACTAATATGGAAGAAGAACGACGGATTGCCTATGTTGGATTCACCCGAAGCAAAGAAATGCTTTATTTGACTTGTAATTTAGGTTTTTCACCAATTTCAGGCGAAAATTTAATTCCATCGCGTTTCATTAAAGAAATTGGTAAAAAAAACTATCGAGCTGAGACATCGCAAATGATTGCCATTAGTAAGGCTGACTTAGATTGATATGATTCCAAAACATATTCGCATCCGCAAGAAAATTACAACAGCGAAAATATTGATTTCAAAGTAGGTGACATAATCGTCCATATTGCATTTGGTAGCGGTCAAGTCATTGGTATCAACAATGATATATTAGAGGTGGTGTTTAAAGCTCCGTTTGGCATAAAATCACTCGTGAAAAATCATAAGGGCATTAAACGTTTGAAAAATTAAACTACTATTTTAGGTTTGTAACGGTTGTAAATACGGTGTAAATCTTTGGTCGGTTCATGACTAGATATTTTTTTAATTTTGCCATTAACAATAATAACAATTCAATCCGTAAAATTCTGTATTTCATCTAAATTATGAGTAGAAATAAATATCGTTTTGCCTTGTTTTTGTAATTTTTGCATTAATTTGTAAAAAATATCCCTAGTATCTGGGTCTAAATTTTCAGTTGGTTCGTCCATGATCAATAATTGTGGATCATGTAATAAAGATTGAATAATCATAATTTTCTTTTTTTGACCACTAGACATGCTACTTAAATTAATATTCAAGCGATTTTTTAAGCTAAATATGTGTTCGTAATATTTAATACGACTATTGATAACGCGTTTTGGGACATTATATAGAGCAGCCATCATTTGTAAAAATTTGATGGCTTTTATTTTAGGAAAATTTTCTTTTTCAGGGACATATCCGATGATCTGATGCGACTCAATTTTTCTAGAATTAATGTTATTAATAAAAATTTCTCCACCATCATAACCATACAAAGATAAAATTGATTTAATGGTAGTAGTTTTACCCGCTCCATTATGACCAATGAAAGCACACAACTTACCGCTCGGGACATAAAAAGAAATATCGTCCAGAATTTTTTCATGGTCAATAACCCTTTTAAGCTTTTTAACTTCAAGTGTATTTGCCATTACTTAAACTCCGATATTAATTCGATGATTCATAAAGAATCCCACACCAATGATGATAGCTATCATCGGTAGGATTACAGTTAGTGGGATAAAGTATGACTCTAAGTACTCCAAATTTGGAGCTTCACTCGGAGTTTGGGTGATTGGAAAACTAAACCCAACCCCATATGACATAACGACAACTAGAACGATAATGCTAACAATCATTTCACGTGAATAGTAACGTAAAGACACTCCAGCCGTTGCACCTAAAATACATAAAATAAAAGTCAACAAAATCATATATTCAAATTTCATTTTTCCAGAAAATAAAGCGACATTTTTTGAGTCACATCATTTTTGTAAAACGACGTAACTTGCACTAATTAAGGCAGCAAAAACGATCGCAAAAGTCAGACTTAATATTAATTTGGCAGTTAAATAAATAGAACGTTTTATCGGTCTACTCAAGATAAAAATACGGTCATTAGGGTTTGCAATAATTTCGCCTAGTACCGAACAAAATAATGCCACTGTGCAAATCGATATTAGTCGAGACATTGTCTTAATTTCTCAAATATTAGCATCGGTAACAGGGTGATTGTTATACATGGCAATGGGAACTATTGCGATAAAAACAGCATTTAGTATAAATCCAGCAATAAATACAATTAATGTAGAAGACTGACTTATTGTCGTTTTAAAGAACTGCCCATACAATTTACATGTTATTCGCATAAACACCTAATTTTAGTTGAATAAATCAAACAAAGAGAAACTTTCACCGACGGAAGGATCGTCCACACACACACACACACACAAATGGCGAAAAATCAGGCTTTTCCCGTAATAAATCCGTTATCAAATATTTTTAAAAAAAATTCACAAAACGGAACTTTTTAAGGCAAAAGTTTCTAGTGAATAGTGCAACTATTCACCACAAAAGATTAAATGGAGAGATGTCTTACGGTACATAACTACAATTCATTAGTCTAACATTAAAGTATTGCCCTTGAATTTAGCACTTACAAAAGTTACATAAAAGTTTGTCATACGAAGTATTTAAAGAAATAACGAAAACGACAACGAAAAGAATTACAATATATTTACTAAAGTAGAGGTAAAACCATGAATAAACAAAATAAAATAACAGCATTAGATGTTGCCAAGTTTATTTTGTCAATCATAGATGTAGAGCAAGGAGAAGTGATTTCTAACTTAAAACTACAAAAACTTTTATATTACTCGCAAGGATTTACATTAGCACTATATGATAAACCGCTTTTTGACGATAAAATCGAAGCATGACAATATGGTCCTGTTGTTCCAAATGTATATGATAAATACCAAAAATATGGGTACAATAACATACCACCAATTTTAAAAGACGAGACAAACATCGACAGTGAATCAAAAAAAGTAATCCATGCCGTTTATAAAGAATATGGGCAATTTTCCGCTTTCAAGTTAGTTGAGTTTACTCACAATGAATTGCCATGAAAAGAAGCGTCTGAAAGAGAAGATAAAACAATTTCATTAGATACAATGAAAAAATATTTCAAAAATCAAATAAATGAATAAGTTTAATGCCCCACTAGTTAAACCAAATATTAATAAGCAAATATCAAGTGATAATGAAGTGCCATCTTTTGATTTCAAACATAATAAAGTAAATAATTTTAGTGTAGATGATTTAGATAATGAAAATAGAATTGCTTTACTTAATACTTTATATAAATACAAAGATATTACGTGAACTCAAATAAAAACAAGCGGAAGGCATGGTGCAGGCACTGAAAAAATAGACATAAGTTCTTTAAGTTTTGTTTTACCTACTTCTATCACTGCTGACGTAAATTATTTATTAGCGATGAGATATCATGGGAATGCACCTATTTTAGGTTTTAGAGTAGGTAGTATTTTTCATATTGTCGCGATAGACCATAAGTTCGAAGCATACGAACATTAAATAAAAAAATATCACTGTGCTAAATAATGTTTGCTTGGTTTTTGTAGTAACAATCTCTTGGAGAACTTTATGCTGACCTTTGTGCTTAAGGTGCACTCATTAAAGCCAGACACTCAGAT
>JAITJR010000041.1 GCA_031278855.1 Mycoplasmataceae bacterium
AAAAAAGTTTTAGTAAGATGAGTGCTTTGTATGAAGTAAGATTTACAATATCTGCTGATAAAGATTATGAGTTCTTACAAGAAAACAATATAAAACTTTTTGATAAAGTAAATGAAATCTATGGCCGATCTTTTTATAATTGCCGATATTTAACAGAGGCTAATTTCCTAAATGTTAGAAAAATCCACGAATCTGCATTTGAGGATGCCAGAAATTTACAAAAAATTTCATTACCAAAAATTGAGTCAATTTCACATGAAGCTTTTGAATTTGACGATTCCATAAATTGGGTTGGAATAGACGCTTCAAGAAATCCAGAAGCAGAAGGAATGGACATACAACAAATTTTTGGTGAACACAATAATAGTACTAATGGAAAATTACATAATATTGGCAGTAATGGCACCTATAAGGACCAATGGTTAAATAAATTATGTGGTAATGGCGATCACCACGGTTGAAAGTGAGATAACTAAAAGTAAATATAAGCATATTATTCCCGTGGTGAGTAGTTACCTGGTTAAATATTGTTATTTTTTCTGTGTTATATGTTGTTTTTAATATTACAATTATGGGAACCATGAAAAGAACATATCAGCCAAATAAAGCTAAACGAGCTAAGAAACATGGTTTCTTATCTAGATCAAAAACGAATAAAGGTAAGAAAACTATCGCTAGACGTCGCCTAAAAGGAAGACATAAATTAACAGTTTCTGATGAAAAATAACAAAATTTGTGCTTTAAAAAAAACCACTGATTTTGCTGCAATTATTAAAAATCACCAGGTTTTTAATAATGTGATATTTAAAATTAGAGCTAAACCTAATCGTTTAGGAAAATTACGTTTTGGTTTAGCAGTAAATAAAAAAAATTTTCCTAAAGCAGTGGTACGTAATTTAATCAAAAGGCAATTACGCCAAATGATTCAAAGGGTTGAACCAAAACCAATTGACATGATTGTAGTGGTGAAGAGTAATTACATTAATAACAAGTTTATTAATAACGCAAAGTTCTTTAACGAGATATATAATTTTATCCACTTTTAAACATGAGCACTAAATCTGCATTTTCTTTTTCCACTAATACTCCGGGTAATGTCACTGTTAGCCCGTTTTGAGTTAAGCCCACTTCCAAATCTGGTAGTGCCAAAAAAGTCGGTAAACAAATTTGAAAATGAAGTAAGTTAGCTTTATTTGCTTTTATGATGATTATGGGTTTATGGGGGTGTTTTCAAACCATGTGAGATGGTTCAATTTCTACCACCAACACCATCGGCTCTGGTTTGGAATTTGGATTTCCGTTTGGGCAAACGGGAGATTGACGATATGATTTGTCAGCTTCGGTTGGGCAACAATACCATACATTTACACAGTGGACGATGGCTTATGGACCGTTCTATGGGATATTTGTTTACCCTGGTGCAGCTTTAGTACAAAATTTAATGTATGCAACGCACGGATGGGTTGGTGGACTTAATGCGTTAATGGCTATTTTTGTTTTGCTATTAATTATTCGTATTTTATCCATTACAGTGACATTGCGTTCGACGTTACAAAATGAAAAAATGACTGAAGTCCAAGGCAAGATTTCGGAAATTAATGCCAAATATAAAGATTTGAAAGATATGACATCGAAGCAAAAAAAGCAACAGGAAACGATGGAAATTTACAAAAAATATAACATCAAACCATTTGCTGCTTTTGAACAAATGTTCATTACTTTACCAATTTTCTTAATAGTCTATCGTGTTGTAACTATTTTACGTCCGTTAAAAGCGACTAGTTTATTTGGTATTTGATCTTTTGGAGTAACACCGTTAAGTCAAATATTTAGTGCACAGTTTACCCAAGGCGGTTGGACTTTCATTTTCTTTTTATTATTAGTAATTCCGACTCAATTTTTATCCATGAAATTACCACAGCGTTGGGCAAAGCATCGTAATCGCAATGCACAAGCCACTAGTGACAAAGGTAACAAACAACAAAAACGTATGCGAATGTTCCAAACTGTTTTCGCTGGAATGATGGGATTAATCGTTGCCTTCTCGGCTGTAGGTGTAGGGGTGTATTGATTCTTAAACTCCTTGTTTTCAATTGCTCAGTCATATTTGATGCATGTAATTATTTTACGGAACAGACGTAAAGGCGGTAAGTTTGTGTCTCGTTTAAAATCATTGGGCCTAGAGTAAATGAAAAAACAACCACATTTCATCAAGATTAAAAATTTTGTTCCTTCCAAGAAAATGGGACAAAATTTTTTAACTGATGATAATATCGCCCGAAGTATTGTAAATTTAATAAATGTTGCCGAGTACGATTTGGTTATTGAGATTGGCCCAGGTGGCGGGGCATTAACGCAATACTTAATTCAATTCAATCGTAAGGTGATTGCAGTGGAATTAGATAAACGATTAGCAGAGCAATTGCGTCATAAATTTAGTCGATATGTTAACTTGCAAATTATCAATGATGATATTTTAGAAATTGACTGGATTGCTCTAACTAAACCATTTAAAAGAGTCGTCTTAGTATCAAATTTACCTTATTCCATTAGTACTCCAATGATCTTGCAGTTTTTGAAACAAGATAAGGTTTTGATTTTTTATTGTATGTTGCAACAGGAATTGGTGGATCGACTTATTGCCAAACCTGGTACTAAAAATTATGGTAGCATTTCCGTATTAGTGCAGTTTTATACGACAATTAGTAAGTTACTTAATGTAGCCCCGCAATCATTTACCCCGTGTCCGAAAGTGGAATCTAATGTAATTGTGATGAATAAATTACAGCAAACATTCGATGAGCATTGAGCTAAATTTATTCGCCAATGTTTTGCTTATAAAAGAAAAACATTGGTCAATAATCTCAAAAGTATTTATCCAGTCCACCGCATTCAACATAATTTGCAAAAATTAAATATTGTCTGCACCATTAGGAGCGAACAATTACCCATAGCTACTTTATGAGAGTTATATTTGGGGTTACAAAAATAAAATATGAAAGCCTACGCTAAAGTTAATTTTATTCTCAAAGTATTCCCGAAAACACCGCAGGAAACTAAACATAAAATTAAGAGTTGGTTTTGTTTATACCCAAAACTCTATGATCAGGTTTTAATTAGAAATGCTAGCAAAACAACCATTGAGTGTAAATATGATAATCAAAATATAAGTATTAATCAAAAACCTATTTTATTAGTAATCGAGTATCTTGCTAAACTTGCCAAATGCAAAATTAATTTACACATTATTATTCATAAAAATATACCACCAATGTCAGGACTAGGCGGAAGTGCCACTGACATCGCATGCATCATAAATTGAATTGTAAAGCAATATCGTCTTAAATTATTGCTAAAACATTGGAAATATATTGCATTGTATATTGGTAGCGATGTCCCATTTTTCATGAGTGGCTATCGATCGGCTTGAGTAAGTGGTTATGGTGAAAAAGTAGTGCCATACACAAAACCAATCCCTCGCTTTCGCATCGTTCTAACTGGAATTAAAATGAGTACAATTAAAGTTTATCAAGCGATGAACAATAACTATAAATCGAAAGTGAACATAGCCAAAGCTTATCAAAGTTTAAATAGTAAACATTTTAATAAAGACACCATCTATAATGATATGTGAGTTTTTGCTAATAAATTAAACCAAAGGTTTAACAAATTATCGCGACAACTATTACAAACTAAAAATATCATTTTATCAGGTAGCGGTGGATCATTTATCGAGATTTATTAATATATGAAAACTAACAAAATAAGAACTCGATATGCACCTTCACCAACTGGTTTTTTTCACATCGGTGGTGCTCGTACTGCTCTTTTTAACTATTTATTTGCTAAACACCATAACGGAACTTTTGTTTGTCGTATTGAAGACACTGATGTAGAACGAAATGTTGACGGTGGTATTGCATCGCAACTTGATAGTTTAGATTGGTTGAAAATCACTCCTGACGAATCGCCACGACACCCTGGTGCATTTGCGCCTTATGTGCAAACCCAAAAATTGCAACGTTACCAAGAATTAGCACATCAACTTTTAAAAGAGCAAAAGGCTTATTATTGTTTTTGTACAAAGGAACAATTACAAAAACAAAGGGAAACAGCAATGCAATGTGGAGTAACCCCTAAATATAACCGTCGTTGTTTGCAACTATCGGATCAGGAAATACAAGATAATTTAAAAAACAAAATACCAGCTGTAATCCGTCTTAAAATGCCAGATAATGTTGAAATTAAATGACAAGATTTGATTCGTGGTGAATTAGTGGTACCCACGTCAGCCCTAACTGATCCAGTTATTTTGAAATCTAATGGTATACCGATGTACAACTTTGCAGTGGTAGTGGACGATTATGATATGCAAATTACCCATATATTAAGAGGAGAAGAACACATATCAAATACACCGTATCAAATTGCGATTAAAGAAGCTTTAGGATTTCATCAACAAGCCGTTCAGTATGGGCATTTATCGATTATTGTGGATGAAACTGGCAAGAAACTTTCCAAACGCAATAGTACATTAAAACAATTTGTGGAAGACTATAAAAAAATGGGGTTTTTACCTGAAGCTATTATTAATTTTTTATCCTTGTTAGGATGAAGTAGTAAAAGCAATACGGAAATTATGTCGCAAGAACAAATTGTGGAAAGTTTTGATATTGATCGTATATCGAAGGCACCAGCTTACTTTGATTTTCAAAAATTATTGTGAATTGGCAATCAATACATGAAAAAAATGGAAGACAAAACATACTTATCATTTATTAAGCCTTTTTTAAAACTCGACTCTTCGTCATTCATTAGTACTGAAGCTTTTGAAATGGGGCAATTAATTTTCAAGCCACAATTGTCATATGCTGCTCAAATTAATGAATTACTTACTCATACTTTTTTGACAACGGATTTTAAAAACATACCACTAGCTTTAAAAGATCTAGTTTATTCTGATAATTTCCAGAAATGTTTAAGAGTTTTTAAACAAGTTTTGGAAACATATTCGGAAATGACCATTTTTCATGCTCAAGAAATTGTTGATCGAGTAAAACAGCAAACCCAATTTCGGGGGAAGGACTTGTATTTACCCATCAGATTTGCAGCAATAGGGAAAGAACATGGCCCAGAAATGCATAAGATTTTGTTTATTGTTGGTAAAACACAAATTTTACGTAACTTAGATTTATTGATTAAATCATAGTTTTTTACTCAATTCAATTAGGTTGAATGACTATTACTTACTTGGAAGGTAGTGTTAATTTCTTGGGTTTTATGGATTGTACTAGAATCATATGGAATGTATAAATCTAGTGTAAATTTTATGGAGTAAGTAATGTTGGTAGATTCAGGGATAGCTGTGGAGCCTCTAATGAATTGGAATATAGTCCCTGGTCCTTCATTTAATTTGAATTGAACAACTCCTGAAGTTAAGTCTGGTAAATCTTGTAAGTTCATGAGTGAACTTTCAACAGTACCTTGAATTTCTATGCCATTAGGTGAAGAAATTTGATAAGTTGATAGCGCTCGATCCATGAAGGGAATTGGCGATGATGAATCTTTAGCTTCTAATTGGTACTCAGCACCTATATCTTGAGCCGTGGTGGTATTATCAATTCAATTTTTATCATTAATTCATTTTCCAACAAAGTCACCTGGTTGTGGCTTTACATCAGCACAACTAGTTAAATAGTTGGAATAGCGGTTAACATTCCGAGCGGTATTAATATTGCAAACATTATTTGAGTTGATTTTTTCATAATATTAATTATATAAATGAGTTATGCAGGTATTGTTAATTAATGGTAGTCCACATGCTAAGGGTAACACTTATGATGCGTTACGAATTGTCGAGCAAGAACTAGTAAGTAAAAACATCACGACCGAAATTATTCAATTAGGTGGTATCAATATTAAAGGTTGTCAAGGCTGTCAAACATGTTGGCAAAATAAGGATGCTAAATGTGTAATTTGTGATGATTTACAACCTATTATGAAAAAGTGCTTTGATAAAAATACTAAATGTATTGTGATTGGATCACCTACTTATTTTTCTAATGTTACTGCTGAAACAAAAGCATTCATTGATCGAGTTGGTTACGTAGCAAAAGCTAATAACGGATTACTCAGGTACAAAATCGGGGCTCCAGTTGTAATCGATCGACGAGCTGGAGCAAATTTTGTTTATAGTGCCATTAATTTTTTCTTTGGTATTAATGAAATGGTCATCGCTACTTCTTCTTATTGGAATAGCGGTAAGGCTAGAAAGAGTCATGAATTAATGAATGATGTTGAAGGTGTACAAACATTTAAAACGTTGGCTCAAAATATCGCTCGTCTAATATTTAACGATAGCTAATTTGTAAATAACCACGAGATAGGATAGGATAAATAAATTGGAATTCAAATCAAACTATAAAGATCGACAATTTGATCGAAGATAAAGCCATAGTATTAGTAACTATTTACCGCAAAAGATTTACTCTTTTAGGTTATTAATTTTTATCAGGTTATCAATTCTAGCTTGGAGTGGTTTAAAATCAGTTTGCACTCATTGTGTGAACCAAGTTGGTTGGTGCTTGTCCATATTATCAATCTGGACATGAATATTTTTAATTTCTGACTCTATTTGTTTATTAAATTGTTCCTGTCTTTTATTAAATTCTTCTTGCCTTTTATTAAATTGTTCTTGTTTCTTAAATTGTTGAACAGTAAATTCTTGGAAAGTTAATACTTGCTTTTGAAAAGCCAAAAATCATTCTGGTGCTTGAGTTGGATCAATTGTTTGTTTCATTGTCTTTTTAATGATAGTGTATTTAGAGTGAGTTTTAAAAACAATCTCGTCAACTGCAAGTTGAATTTC
>JAITJR010000052.1 GCA_031278855.1 Mycoplasmataceae bacterium
ATTGTAGCCCCTTATCGGCTCCCCGTACCTTATCGCAGATTGGCACGACCTTCTTCGTCAATCAGTCCCAAGGCATCCACCATAAGCCCTTTGTAACTTATTATTTGTGATTGTCCTACATTGTAATGTTGAGATTTAACTCTCCACACTACGAGTTTTGATTTGATTTTCTTGTTGCTAAATTAATAGCAACCTAGAAAGATTGTTGATTTTATAAAATTTTCAAAGAACATTCTCCCTACATTCTATAAGAAAGCAGGATACATATGATATCAAAAAGTTAATAGAATGTCAAAAAAATATTAAACTATTCACCGAGAATTAAATTTAAAATCGTTTATTCAGATTTGATTTATTGCTGTTCAGAAATTAATATGTCTTTATTAAATAATTGTAAAGCTACACTCAAAATACTTGTTAAGAACGATATTTCTTTGAAAAAATACAATATTTTTTAGTTCGACATTTAATCATTTGACAACGATTTATTACAAAAAAAGGTTGATTTTTCGGCAATTTAGGTGTATGTATAACCATGAGAATGATTTTTTTATCGGTGAATAGTTACAAAAATATCATAATCGTGTTCGATCCCGCTAAGTATTAAGGTGCACATTCAGTGTACATTCGGTGCATTTTGTGTATAATGTTTTTTATGGTTAAACTAATAATTACATTACTTAAAGAAAATAAAGATTTTTATAAGAAGGTGCGTGAGGATTTCACATACCATTCTTCTACAATTGAAGGTTCTACCGTTTCTCGTGAAGATCATAAAAAATTAGCAGAAATGAAAAAGAATCAAACTATCGAATCTTTACATTTATCTGCTGATGCGAAAGAAAACGATGTAATTGAAAATCTTAATCACTTAAAATTATTTGATTATGTTTTTAATAATTTAGAAGAAAAATTAACTCATGAAGCAATTAAAAAATATCAGTTTATTCTAAAACAAGATAGTTATTTAAGCAAAAACGTTCCAGAAGAAATAGGTAAATATCGAATTACCGATGTAAAAGCAGGACATTTTGAAGCCATTCCACATTATTTAGTTTATGAAAAAATGGATGAATTATTAAAAGATTTTCAAGTAAGGCAACCCATATTAGTTGATGATATAGCTGAATTTCATATTCGTTATGAAGCTATTCATCCTTTTCGAGATGGTAATGGCAGAACTGGTAGAATAATAAGTTTCAAACAATGTTTAATAAATAATGTAATTCCTTTCATAGTTGACAAAGATACAAGACAATCATATATTGACTCAGTTTATATTGGTGAAACTAAATATGATTATTCGTATTTAGTTTCATATTGTTTATTGCAACAAAAATCATTTCTTACTAAATATCATCAATATTTGAATAATCAAAAATTAAAATTAGAAGAAAATGAAAGAAAAGTTATTAATTATTTATCTAAAAATAAATTAGTTAGTAGAAAAGAACTTGAAAAGGTTGTTGGCTTGAAAGAAAGAGCGACTAAAAATTTACTTAAATCAATGATCAATAAAAATTTAATTGAAATCACTGGTGGTAGTAAAAATTCTAGATATTCGCTTAAGTTTAGTTAAACCTTCTCTGGGATATCTATAATTTCAATACTAAACCTAGAAAAATAGAAATTGTCACTTTAAAACAAATATTGATCGCATTCGCAACTACTTAATGTTTGAGAGCACTATATTTTCACATCACTCTCAAACAGGTTTGTTAATTAGCACTAGCAAACTGTAACTTGCACTTACTAAAGTATTATGTCGTTTTCACTATTTATTTTATTTTCAATTACTATAGATGTATTGGATGTGTTTTTATTCAGATTAAAAGTTAATAAATACATATGGTTAATGGAAATAAAATTAATTAATTCATGCATGTCGTTTTCTGATAATAATTCACTTATAAAAGGAATGATTACCACTCGAATGTTGCTAAATTCTTTTAAGATATCGATGATATTAGTTAGTCTTAAAAATAAATTATTAGACTGAAAATTAAATTTAAGATTGTATGCCTTTAATAAATCAATTGGATCGATTGTTTCTTCATAGAATATTGGAAAATTACTATCTGCAGTAATTGCTTTTATAAAGTCTGTACATTTTATATTCAGTACTTTTTCTAGTTCTAATAATTGGGAGTTATCAGCATATTCTTTAATTAAAAATTTATAAAATTTTGTAATAATTTTTTTATCGTTGCAATCAAGATTAAAGATATCTGAAATAAACAAAATATTTTCCTTTACAGAAAATTTAGAACTTGTTTCATTGTTATCAGTCAAAATAAAAAGTTCATCACATTTTTCTTCGTTTAAAATATTTTGAGTAAATTCATACAATTCGTTTGAGTTATTAAAATTAATAATATTTACTTTTTCGTGGTTAAGTTCAATGCTTTTGTCTCAATGTCTATATAAAAAATTCACGCATTCATTATATTTCGTTGATAATCATTCAACAAGAAAAAAACTATTCACCGCGGAAATATTATTCTTATATCTATTTTGGTAAACATCACTCATTTTTCGGATTTACATAGAAACCGATAAAACCAACTAATTTGTCACTTTGAAAATCTTATAACACAATGATATTTTTATTTAGTGTATCACTAAATATGGTTGTGCATACGCGTCGGTGAAACGTTACAAAAATTACGGATTTATCTAGTGAATC
>JAITJR010000110.1 GCA_031278855.1 Mycoplasmataceae bacterium
TTAGTTAGACCAGTGCCATCCCAAGACCCAGTAGTAGTAAATTTGCTCGAAGAAGAGTCGTTGTCGAAAGTGAGGGTAGGGTCCGCTCAAGCATCTGTGTTGATTTCGGTGACCGATAGAACAGCGAAGCTATCTAGGTCGCTAAGATTGAGATCGTTAGCAATAATGGTAGCTGATAATGTAGGTGTAGGAGTATCAGCCAAAAGGGTAATCTTGATGGAGCTATGGCCGCCTTTATCGCTTGTGGCTATAATAGTAACATTGGTGTTTTCATTAACCGTAGCACTAGTAGAATAATTTAAAATATTATCTTCTATTGTCACTCCGTCGGGATGATCGCCGATGGAATAAGTAATTTTCCCATCCATTGATGATGAAGCATGGAAAGTTTGTTCACGGCCGCGCGACATGCTAGGCAGGTAATCGTTGCTAAAGCTAACGACATCAGTGGTAGTAGCTTTCCCACAGCTGGTGATACTGGCTGAAACACCCAGACCAATTGCACCAATCGCCCCGATGCCGATTATTGATTTAATGGATTTTAATTTTTTCATTTTTTCCTTCTTTCTGGTGAACCAAGAAATAAAAAGCAAGAACTAGCGAATGCTAATTCTTGCTTTGAGAAAGACTAAGGCCCCAGCAGCTACGCTGCTCTCTCTCTCTCTCTCTCTCTTGTGTTGGTCATACTCAATTTAACGCTTTAACTTATATCAAAATAATGTTTTGGGTGAATATTTTTGTAACTATCACCAAAGAAATCATCGTGAATAGTTATGTGATCACGCAAGAAAAGTTACTAATTTTTATGTAGTGCTTATAATTATGGCTAATAGTTTTTAAAAGGAACCTTATGGCTAGACAACAATTTATCGATCAAATATATCATCACGTGAAGAGTGAATATAACAATAGAACTTTCACTTTTCATGAAGTATGAAAAAAAATAATCAAGGATGACAAATTATCTAAGGATGAACAAAAACAAAATATCGGTATTGTTTATACAGATTTATTACAGGATGCTAGGTTTGTGTATACAGGTAACAAAAAATGAATGTTACGTGAATTTGCGACTCAAGAAGAAATTGCTCAATATCAAAATGCTCTTTATGATTTTAACACTGATGTAGTAGAGGAAGGCTATATTCCTCCAGCAGCAGGCGTAGAAGAAGACGAAGAAGAAAAAGTGGAACAAAAAGAAACTTCTGAAGAGGAAGAAGAGGACATGGATGTGAAGTCTAGTTTAGAAAAGACCAACACCGATGAAGAGGAAGAATAAACAACAATGAGTAAATCTAGATTAGTAAACATGGTGAACATGTTACAAAAAGCACACGATGGCCATTATGCTGTAGCACATATTAATATTAATAATTTGGAATGAATTAAAGCGGTATTGAGTGCAGCCCAAGAAACAAATTCACCTGTCATTTTAGGTGTGTCAGAGGGTGCAGCTAAATACATGTGTGGCTTTAGAAATGTAGTCGATATGGTAAATAATGTTTTGGATACCATGAACATTACCCAACCCGTCGCTCTACATTTGGATCATGGTAGTTTTGATGGTGCTAAAGCAGCTTTAGCGGCTGGTTTTAGTTCGGTAATGTATGACGGATCACATTTACCCTTTGATGAAAATATTAAGGAAACTCAAATTATTATTGATCTAGCTCATGAACAAAATGCATCAGTGGAAGCTGAAGTAGGTGCCATCGGAGGCGAAGAGGATGGCAAAAAATCAGGTGGTGAATTAGCTGATGTTGAACAATGTCGTAAAATTTCACAATTACCACTTGCTTGTTTAGCAGCAGGCATTGGTAACGTTCATGGTATTTATCCAGCGGATTGAACTGGTTTAAATTTCGAACGTTTAAAAGCGATTCATGATGCTACCCATAATATTCCTTTAGTGCTACATGGTGGTACAGGTATTCCCGATGAGATGGTACAAAAAGCAATTAGCATGGGTGTAAGTAAAGTGAATGTAAATACAGAATGTCAATTGGTATTCGCTGAAGCAATCCGAGCATATATCGAGACTGGCAAAGATCAAAATACTAAGGCAAAAGGATTTGACCCACGTAAATTACTAAAACCAGGCACAGAAGCTATTAAAAATAAGTGTATTGAAAAATTTAAAGTATTTGGTAGCTTAGGCAAAGCATAAATATTTTCACGTAGTAAATATATAATCAGACTTTATCACTTAGAGCCTTTAGATTTATTTTCAGTTGGTTTTAGTAATTGAGCATTATTTGGTATAGTTTTACCACCTTTACTTCAAGGGATTTTATGATCCATTTCTCAATCCCTATAATACTCGAATTCATGAGGATAATTTTCAGGATGATTATCTTTTCAATGTTCATATTTTTGTTCTGGCGTAAAAAATCTTTTTGGATCAAGATCACTTTTGTTTCAAACGTTTAAAAGTTCTGTATAGTAAACATAGAACGAACAATTTCTATATTTTCTATCTTTATTAATATTATGTGAATCCAAAATTTCACAAATTATAGAACTATTTTTTTGTCATTCAATTCTATTTTTTCAATGCTTATATAAAACATAGCACAGTTCGTTTAAATCTAAATCATAATCTTCGAATATTTTTAATGTTCATTCAAATAGTGCAGAAAGTTTCCGCATATCATCATGAAATGAATCATTTCTTTTTTCATATAGGAATTCATGATGAGTGTTCATATTTTGATTGCCAGTTAATAAATTAATCATGTCTATGCAATTGGCTCCCCTATTATATTTACCGAATATTTTTACTAAATTTCCATCATTGGAAAAGTTTTTCATGCCTTTTAAATATTCACCATGGAATAATGCATAATATTTTTCAAAATCAGTTAATGACATACCATTGTTAATTTGAGTATAACATTTCACTTTTTCGTCAAAATTTCCAGAATGTATGCAAATAATTATTTCTGTTTCTAAAAAAATATTTCTTTCCTTTTTGTGAAAATGTTGAAATTCTATGCCGTTGAAAGGAAAATTATCATCAACAAATTGTCTAATAGTTGTAGTTCTCTGTTTACCATCTATAACATCAAATGTTCCGTCCTTATTATCTCAACATGTAATAGTTGCAATATTAATGTTATTCATAATGCTATCAATAACTTTTATTGATAGATCACCATTTTTATATATATAGTCTCTCTGAATATCAACGTTTGTATTGTAAATTTTTTCGTCAAGCAACTCTTTTAATTTAATTGATTTTATTTTCTTTGTTATCATAGTTTATCCTCTTCTTTTCTTGACATTATTTTTTCTGGTTTTTTATTTTTAATAATAAATCTTCCTGCAC
>JAITJR010000006.1 GCA_031278855.1 Mycoplasmataceae bacterium
CGTTATCGTTAGCTATGCCACTATATCCAGTTGCTGCAGAAGGGCCTACAATGGTGATTGTAGTAGGGGCAGGTTGTGGTGTGGTGGTAACAGTGATGCTAACGGATATAGCGTTTGCAATAACAGGTTCGCTATTCGCTAAAGTGCAACGAATAGTGACTGAATATTGTCCCGCAGTAACTGTGCTATCAATAGATAGATTTCCGTTGGCATTTATTGCAATACCATCTGCATGAGCTCCATCAATACTTCATGTCACTTGGTTGTTGTCTAATAATTTACCATCGTCGGCTTGAGCCCAATAATTAGCCACAGTTGCATTAGTTATGCCAGCAGTAGTTGAAACCGAGCTTAAGCCTTTAATGCTAATACTATTAATTTGCGGTGGATTCACTACTTGAAATGGAATGTCATCAGATGGATCTTTAATTCCATCGACACTGATTTTAATTTTGTAAGTCTCAGGTGTTACAACTCCCGATGTCTTAATTTCATAAGTACCCAATTTATCCTTTATTGATTTCTCGGTTGCCGCAAAATGGTTGACTAATTCTGTACCGTGGTAAAATTCAATTTTAGGTTTGATTCAGGCCGACACATTCATTTCGTATATATGAAGGGTGATGTTATTGCTCCCACCCTGGACTAATGTTTCGGTGTCTAAGAAAGCATGGATGCTTCCGTCGGCATTCTTTTTTTCGCAGGCGGTGGTGTTAATCCCCACTGTTAGCCCCAATATCCCTAGTGTGGATATGGAGCTGATGATTTTAATTAGTTTAATTCTTTGCATTTTTGTTCCTCTTTATGATTAGAAAATTAATAGCAAAAAACAAGATTTCTATGAAGAAATCTTGTTTTTAGAAAAGAAGACAAAATGGTGCTTAGTGCACTAGCAGATCTGTCCCCCCCCCCTATGTAATAATTGCATGGGAGAATTATAGTTGCAAAAGTTTGAATTAAAAAGAAAACGTGAAAAAATCATCCGTATACCCAAATGCTAAAAAATTAATGTTTCCCGTAATAAACCGTTATCAAGCAATCAAATGTTGGGCTAAAAATATTTTGAGTGTGTCTTTGTAACTATTTAAAAGACATATTAACTTGTAAACAGCGATAAATCAAATCTGAATAAACGATTTTAAATTTAATTAATTCTCGGTGAATAGTTTCTTATCAACTTCGAAGTAAAATTTAAATAGTATACTTTTGCCATTAATTAACAATTATGGTAAACAACAATTTTCTATTCACTATCATCGTTCCTTTTTATGAAACAATTAATTATGTGGATCAAACCTTACAATCACTGCTAACTCAAAATAAAATTGATCAAAATGTAATTCAAGTCCTACTAATTGATGATGGTTCTAAACATGAAATTAAATCTAAAATCATTCAATATAAAAATAAGGGTTTAAACATTGAATATCATCGTAAAAATAATGGTAACTGAGGTAGTGTAATTAATTTTGTTAAAAATAATAATTTAGCTAAGGGTCAATATATTACAATTTTAGACTCTGATGATTTTTTATCATCAGAATGCTTGTTTTCTGTATCGACTTTTGTTCAACAACATCCGTCTGATATAGTAGCTTGTGATTATTACGAATGAAACTCTAAAACAAATCATAAAAAAAGAGCGCATACAATTTGAGCATATAAAAATAAACATTATTCGTCACTGACAAAAAAAATTTGAAAATTAAAGACGCCTTACTCCTTACCGATTGTAAAGTTTTATCGAAACATCGTTTTTAAAAGAAGTCAAGATTTAGAAGAGGGCATCCCTTATCAAGATCAAAATCTTTACTATCAATGTTTGTACTTATCATCATCTTATGGTTACATCCACCTTCCTTTAGGATTCTGGCGTAATGATCGAAGCGATTCTTCTACTAATATGCCGTGAAACAAGTCAAAAGTAGATGCGTGAGTAAATTTCATTAAAACAACTGCAAATTTTGACGCTAAAATGAATGCTTACTTTTTTTTAACGGTCAAGCAATTTGCTAAAGCTTATCAGCAATACTATCAAGAACCATTTGCTCTTAATGGAAAATTAAAAAAATGCTACATATTGAAATGTTTTGTTCCATTAGCTCATTTATTTGTTTTTTATTTACGGATAAAATATCGAAAAATAGTCGTATTTAAATCAAAGTAACAGAACTAGTTTTGATGTGTTAAAATCTTAGAATTATTGGAGACGTACTCAAGTGGTTAAGAGGACACCCTGCTAAGGTGTTAGGTCGTTATGCGATGCATGAGTTCGAGTCTCATCGTCTCCGCCATAAGATTGGTATTAAGTTAACTACTCAATGCAATCACCCAAGATAGACTATTGGTTACTTAAAAAATATGCTTTATCATGTTTCACATTCTTGACACATATATGTCTATAATTAGAACAACATGTCTTACATTTCATTGTATCGTAAATATCGACCTAAATCTTTCCGTGAAGTTACTGGTCAGGAAATTATTGTTCGTACTCTCACTAATAGCATTAAATCAAATAAAGTTGGACATGCTTATATATTTGCAGGTCCAAAAGGTATTGGTAAAACTACCATTGCCAAAATTTTTGCTAAAGCTGTTAATTGCGAAAACCCAGTGGATGGAGATGCATGTAATCAATGCACAAATTGTCAAATTATTAGCAACAATCAAACAACCGATGTAATCGAGTTAGATGCCGCTAGTAATAACGGGGTGGATGAAGTAAGAACTATTATTGATGCGATAAGGTTTTTACCCACATCATTAAAGAAGAAAGTTTACATTATTGATGAAGCCCACATGCTAACAACTTCGGCTTGGAATGCAATGTTAAAAACCGTTGAAGAAGCTCCAAGTCATGTGATTTTTATTTTTGCTACAACAGAGATGCATAAAATCCCAGCAACTATTTTATCGCGTGCCCAACACTTTTTATTCAACCGTTTAACGCATCAACAGCTAAAAGATATGACACTATTAATTGCTAAGCAAGAACAAATTGTGGTTGCCGATGATGCTGTTGATAAAATTATTGCTTTGGCAGATGGATCAGCCCGTGATACTTTAAGTATTTTAGAACAAATGGCAATGTATACCAATAACCAAATTACTTTAAAAGACGTGACTACAGTATTTGGTTTAGTAGATTTGGATCATAAACTTCAACTAATAAATTTAATTTTACAAAGAGATACAAAAACCATCATTCAACTACTAGATGAATATGCTCAAAATGGTATTAATTTCGCTCAATTAGCCAACGATTTAACCATAATATTAATCGACAAATTAATTTATTTACAAACTCAAAGCATTGATATATTAAAAATATTAAACGAACACACCGTCACAGTAATCAAGCTTGATCAAGCTGCCTGTATTCGTTTGATTAATGTTTGACAAACGGCTTTTATGAAGATGCGTAATGCTAGTGATGCTCGTTTTTATTTTGAGCTAGCTGTATTTAATTCTTTTCAAAATTATTCAAACAACGATGTTCAACCAGCAATTATAGTCTCAAAAAATCCGTCTCAACCCCCAATTGACAAAACCAAAGAATCGGTTGCTGCTACCACCCAAAAACCACTACCCCCCCCCATTGACAAAACCGAAGAGTCAATCACTACTACCGTCAAAAAACCTCAACTCCCAATTGACAAAACCAAAGAGTCGATTGCTACTACCACCAAAAAACCACTACCACCAATTAATCAAATCTTTACTGTTACCCCGTATGTTTCTGATAGCGAAATCACAAAAGATTCACAAAAGAAAACTACTAAAACCACGATTGATGAATCGCTTGTTTTTAATCAAATTGCTTACAATAATAGTAAAAAGCAGTTAGAACATGCAAAAGCATTTTTAACAAAAATAAAGACTGACAACCCGACTAAAATTTTATCTTTTATCGCATCCGCAGATAAAGTTTTAGTTACATCCGAAAATGGTATGGTATTGCTATATGATGATGATGTTGATGCCGAATTATTAAATGCTAAAAATAGTACTTTTGATTTTTTATCTGAAATTAAAAAATATTTCAATCGACCGAAGATTGTATTAGGACTATCAAAAAGCAAAGCAAAACAACTGGCTCATGAATTTATGATCTTAAAAAAACAAGGTTCAATCTTTAACGAACCTGAAATTACAGCTTTAGTCGAAACTCTCAGAGCAAACAATTCAATTGAACAAATGGCATTTGAAATTTTTGGAGAAAAATAAATGTTACATGATACTACTCCATTAAAGTTTCAACCTGGAATTTTAATTTTTTATGTTTTGGGCTTCGTTTTGTACATCGTGGTGTTTACATTTACCTATTCCTTTTACCGCAACGCTCAAATGAAAGTGTACAACAAACTGCATTATCGTTTGCTAACTTATTTTCTTTTTGTATTGGTGCTGTTCTTATTGTTATTAGGAGCATCGATTATTACGTTCTGGCATTATGCTAATGATAGTAATTTATTTATTAATAATTTTTACATGTTACCAATGAGCTGAATATTAGCTGGATTATCTGCCTTACATTTTGGTTCCATAATTTTTGTTAAATTGATTGTGAATCAGAACAAAAAGCAAATTAGTCATTTCCGCACCGAAAATTTTACTCAATTACTATTTAAGTTAGAACAGACTCGTCCTGATGATGCTTATTTAAACCGTTTTAAAACTAAACACGCTCGATACTTTTCCATTTTACAACAACAAGAAAAATTAATTCATTTATCCATTGAAAATTATCATAAGGAAAATTATGAACAAACATTACTAAACATTCTCGTTTTCAACGACAACTACACTACCAAATGATCAAAACGTAATAATTATTTCCAATTGAAATTATTTTATGAGTTTTGCATCGAATTGCAAAAAAAATTAAAATAAAATAAGTCAAAAAATATTTTTATGTAAATTACAATATGGAGATAAGAAAACATATGAGCATAAATGAACAAAAATTATTTGACGAAGCAATTAAACAAATTGAAATACAATTTGGCAAAGGTAGTTTGACTACTTTCGCCAACGATAACCACGAAGTAGAAATCATTCCTTCTGGGAGCATTCAATTAGATCGTGCTTTGGGAGTTGGCGGTTATCCTAAAGGTAGAACAATTGAAATATATGGCAACGAATCAAGTGGCAAAACTACCCTAGCATTACAAGCTATTGCCCAATGCCAAAAATTAAATGGCAAATGTGCTTACATTGATCTAGAACATGCATTAGACAGTAAATATTGTGAAGCAAATGGAGTGGATTTATCTAAATTATTACTTGCTCAACCAGATTCTGGGGAACAAGCATTTTCATTAATTGAAGCATTAATTAAGACTGGCATGATTGATTTAATTGTCGTCGATTCGGTTGCTGCTTTGGTGCCAAACGCAGAATTAATTGGTGAATTTGAAGAGCAAAGTATTGGTCTACAAGCCCGAATGATGTCAAAAGGATTACGAATTATCCAGGGTCTTATGGCCAAACATAATACGACCGTAATTTTCATTAATCAAATTCGTGAAAAAATCGGCATTATGTTCGGTAATCCCGAAACTACGGCTGGTGGTAGAGCATTACGCTTTTATGCATCAATTCGAATTGAATTACGCAAAGTTGAATTGATTAAAAGTGGTAGTGATTGCATTGGCATTCGCACCAGTGCTAAAATTGTTAAAAATAAAGTAGCTCCACCACTCTATAAAGCATTTGTCGATATTTATTTTGACAAAGGAATTGATCATACATGTGAAATTATTGATTTTGCTTTAGAAAAAGGGGTAATTGAAAAACGTGGTGCTTGATATTACTTTGCTGGTGAAAAAATTGGGCAAGGCTATGAGAGCACTAAAAATTTCTTAATAAGTAACATTGAATTGTTTAATAAAATCAAAACTAAAGCTTTTGAAATTAATGTCACTCCAAAAACAAATTTACCATGTAATTAATCAACTAATACAAAACTTTTCTGAATTCATCTATCTTAAACCCAACAATTATGTTTATATAATAAGTGATATATGAGTTCGCAAAAATTTATTCCGATTAAATCACTAATTAATAAATTTAATTTTGATGTTTTATACAAAGGAAGCTCACACAATAAAATATATATCCCAAGTTTAAATCGTACTGGAATTGAATTAGCTTCAAAACATACTATTTTTGAAAATATCATTTCAGCTGTTTTATGAAGTGGTAATGAAAGTAAATTTTTATCGCAATTAAGTAATAAGAAAATGATTGAATCCATGCGGAATGTCTTAGGACTAAAACCACCTGTGATTATTATTACCAAGGCTTTTAAACAAGTTGATACACTATGTAAAATTGCTAAAAAATATTCCACAACTATTTTATTTTCGCCCATGCCATCAGCACAACTGTATGTGACCGTAGCTGCTTGAATTAATGAGCAAATGGCTGAATATCGAACAATCCACGGCACATTAATTAATGTTTATGGAGTTGGGGTTTTATTGCAAGGAGAATCGGGAGTCGGTAAATCGGAAATTGCTTTAGAATTAGTACGTAAGGGTCATTTATTTGTTGCCGATGATGCTGTTGATGTAGCGAATTTAGCCGATCGATTGTTAGGGAAACCTAATGCTATTGCTAATAAATTTATTGAAGTTAGAGGACTAGGCATATTGAATATTCCTAGAATGTTAGGTATTGAAAAAACCCAAGATACATCAAATATTGATGTCATAATTGAACTAGTAGTCGATGATAAAAAAGTACTTCAATTTGAACGTCTAGGGGCAGAACTTAAAAGTAAGCAACTAGAGAAAGTGCTGATTCCTCACTATAAGTTACCAATTACTCCGGGACGAAAGATGTCGGATTTAATTGAAACTGCTGTAATTGATCTTAAATTAAAACAACATGGGTATAGTTCAGCTAAGAATTACATGGAAAATTACAAAAAAGTGAATCGAGAAAATGGATAAAAACCTCGCTCAAATAAACAATACCGATCATCCTTCTACCGCTACTAATTTTTCGATTCTAGATGATCGCGGTGCGACATGGAAATGATTAATTATTACTGGGGCAATCGCAATATTATTGCCATTAACCATTTTTCTTATTAATGTTCTTGCTTTAAGAAATTACAATAATATTGCTTTTAAAATAGGCAGTATCGAAGTCGCGTGATATGGTATTTTTATTTTTTTTGGTTTTATGGGGGCCATCTTTATTAGTTGCATGAAAATGTGAAAGTTATATAAAATTCCGATTGACCCATTTTATTGATTTTGTTTAATGGGAATTCCTACTGCTATTTTAGGAGCACGTTTGTGATCATGTATTTTGGGTGATGCGAAGTGAGATGATTTTTGAAATTTTCATGGTGGCGGCTTAGCGATTGAGGGCGGTGTCGCTTTAACGGTTTTATTAGCATGTTGATGATTCCCGTTTATTTTGAAATATCCAAAATACCAAGTACGTGATTTTTCTACCGAACCTAATAAAGTACGTCAAATATCTTTTTTAGCATATGTTGATACCGTTGTCCCTGCCAT
>JAITJR010000074.1 GCA_031278855.1 Mycoplasmataceae bacterium
TAAGAATATTTATTTTTAAAAGTTTGACTTTTTCATCAGCGATGGTAAAGGGGGGGGTATGTTTGTGCTTCAGAACCATACTTTGTAAATTCATTAGGCTCTCCTGGTGTATCAACAAAACTAAAACTCAATTTCTTTTCTTTGGCCGGCGAACAACTACAACCAACTACTGTGAAGGCTGTACCAATACCTAAAATACTAAGTGTTCCTATCCCTATTAATGATTTCATTAATTTTATTTTTTTCATTTTTTTCTCCTTTTATGATCAGCAGACAAATAAAAAAGCAAGAACTAGCAAATGCTAAATTCTTGCTTTAAGAAAAGCTAAAATGTATGAAGCAGCTACGCTGCTCTCTCTCTCTCTCTCTCTCTCTCTGTTGTTCATCTTCTAAACTGTTTTACATTATACACACACAACTAAATTTCCAAGAAAAAAATTTTAGTTGTCCAAGTTGTAAGGTGTACCCACTAGAGTGGAGCACTAAAATTATAACTTGTATTTAATTGACGGTACATTAATGGGGATAAATTATTTAAGCACGATTGTCTTCGTTTTTCGTTATAGGTTTTAATATATTCTAAAATTCTTGTTCACACTTCTTCAAAAGTTCTTTTCTTATAGGGTATTTGATTAATACATTCATCTTTAAGGTTGCTTCAAAAATATTCTATTGGTCTATTATCTAGGCTTACACCTCGTCTTCCCATCGAACTTTTGGACATAGATTTACCGAGAAAATTTAAAAATTGAAAACTTCCATATTGTGAACCACGATCAGAATGAATAATAGTTGAATTCAACTTGAGCTGATTAAAGGTGTCTAATACTAATTCAGTATTATTGTTAATCGACATAGCAGGGCCAGCAAATGAATTATCATAACCGTCGATGACACCACTAAAATAGAAAAATCCATGTGTCGCATGTGGTGTTGCTATGTAAGTAACGTCAGTATATATTTTCTCATTTGGATTATCAGCTTTAAAGCTGCCTTTAATTAAGTCAGGAAAATTTAGCTTAGTATCTTTAGGATCGCTTCTTCTATTTCCGATTTTTATGATCGAGAACAACCCCATTTTAACCATAATTCTCCGGACTTTTTTACGATTAATAACATATCCCCGCGCATGGAGTTCTATAGTAATACGTCTATGCCCATATGTCCCTTTAAACTCTTCATAAATAGAATGAATAATTTCTTCTCATTTTTTATCGCGATTAGCATTTCATCTCGGTTTATTTCATTTAAAATATGTAGAACTATTAAATGAAAAAATCATGAATAACTTTCTAAGGGAAATGTTTTTAGTTTCGTGAGTTTTTTTAATAATTTTCTTGGCGTGTTCTTCAATTACATCAGGAATATGATAATCGATTACTTCTAATAAATCGATTAGCTCATCCTTGGTTAAAGATTCTAGAACTTTACGTTTTACTTCTTTGGGATTTTTAGACATACTATAGAATTGTAAATCTATATTTTCAATTACAAGACCTAAAATACCGTATTGCTTATATCAATCTATTCATTTATCAATATGAGTAGTGGTGGTGTATTTAACGTTCTTTTTAATTATCCCTTTCAATATAAGTTCTTCGCTAATATCGATTTTAGACATGCCTTTTACATATTTAAGAATGTATTCAAATTTAAGTTTTCAATTTATTGTTTCTTTCATAGAGCCTCTCTTTTATGAGTGCTCCACTTTTAGGGGTACAGTTTAAATTAGCACTTTCATATGTAGAGTGCTAATTATTTGCTATAATCTTGCTATTCTATAAAACTATCAAGGAGAATTATTATGAACTTTAATTACACCCCGCCAGAGGATAATAAAAATACATTAAGCAAATATGCGCGTAATTTAAATCAAGATGTGATTGATAATAAAATTGATCCCATTATTGGTCGTGAAGAAGAAATTAGGCACTTAATTGAAATTATCTCTCGTAAAACAAAAAACAATCCTGTGTTAATTGGTGAACCGGGTGTTGGTAAAACCGCTATTGTAGAGGGATTAGCACAAAGAATTGTTAATGGCGATGTACCAACTAACTTAAAAGACAAGATTATTTATGAACTTTCTTTGCCGTCATTAATTGCTGGCGCTTCCTTTCAAGGACAATTTGAAGAACGTTTGAACAATATTATTAAACAAGCTAAGGAGGCTCATGGGAATATCATTATCTTTATTGATGAGGTGCATCAACTAGTTGGCACAGGCCGTACTGGCGGTGGGTCTATGGATGCTGCCAATATTTTTAAACCTATGATGGCTCGTGGCGAAGTGAAGATTATCGGCGCTACAACTTTAAAGGAATATCGCCAATACATTGAAAAAGATGCGGCACTAGAACGAAGAATGCAAAAAATCTTTGTTAAAGAACCGTCAAAACAAGAAGCTTTAACAATCATGCGAGGATTAAAAGGCCGCTGAGAATTATTTCATCAAGTTAAAATTCACGATTCCGCTTTAATTGCAGCAGTAAATATGTCAGATCGATATATTTCCGATCGATACTTACCCGACAAAGCAATTGATTTGATTGACGAAGCGGCAGCACGCGTTAAAACTGAAATGCATTCATTACCAGCTGAATTAGATCAAATTAATCGCGAAATCATTCATGTTGAAACCGAGCGTGCTGCACTTTTAAATGAAACAGATGAAAAGTCTAAACATCGTTTAAAAATGGTAGAAAAAGAATTAGAAGATTTAAAACAAGAACAATCTAAGCGAAATAGCGAATGAACTAAACAAAAAAATGAACATCAAAAATTAATTGATTTTAAAAAAGAATTAGAATTATCTAAACAAAAAATTGAACGTTTACAAATTGAAGGTGAATTTGAAAAAGCTAGTAAGCTTTTGTATGTAACTGTACCTGAATTGGAAAAAAAGATCAAGAACTATGAAAAAATAATTCAAGATGAAGGAAAACAAATTATTCGTGATGCAGTTACCACTAATGAAATAGCAGAAGTTATTTCCAAGACTACTGGTATTCCGCTAAACAAATTGGTAATGGAAGAACGCACTAAATTATTAAATTTACATACTGACTTAACTAAACGTGTTAAAGGGCAAAAAGAAGCTATTGATTTAGTTAGTCAGGCCGTACTCCGTGGTCGTGCTGGTATCAATGATCCTAACCGGCCAATTGGTTCGTTTTTATTCATGGGTCCAACTGGTGTTGGTAAAACCGAATTAGCTAAAACATTAGCTTATGAATTATTTGATAATGAAAAAGCCATGGTTCGTTTTGATATGAGTGAGTATATGGAAAAACATTCCATTTCTAAACTCATCGGTGCACCACCAGGATATGTTGGATACGAAGAAGCTGGTGGATTGACTGAAGCAGTAAGACGTCACCCTTATTCGGTAGTTTTATTTGATGAAATTGAGAAAGCTCATAGTGATGTTTTGAATATTTTATTACAAGTGTTAGATGATGGTCAATTAAAAGATTCACAAGGGAGATTAGTAAATTTTAAAAATACTATCATCATTATGACTACCAATA
>JAITJR010000095.1 GCA_031278855.1 Mycoplasmataceae bacterium
ATTATAAGTATGATAGGAACCACCATGCTGGAGTTCAGTCATTAATGCTTCTTCAAAATCAGAGCCTTTAGGGACGGCAACTAATTTTCGTTTTAGTCGCTGATCTTTTTGTATTTTAGTCAAAAGTTCATGTAAAAACATTAATTCAAAAACTCCTTATTGCATAACTCTGTATACTTAGCAACTAAATCTGTATTAGAAAAACCTTTAACTGATGTATTGCTATTAGACAATTCGGTAAAATCTAATAATTTAAAAATTTTTTTAGCTATTGGGTTTTTTATTTTTACAAATAAATATTGACGATTAGTTTTTAAAAGTTTTGGATCAGTAATTAATTCAGAATAATCATAGTAACCTTGTCTTACTACGGCGAAATCTCATTTATATTTTTGCTTATCAAAATATTTATATGTTCCTTTAGTATTGTTGTAAGTTCATGTTTTAAAGTGCGGATGTCTATTGTCAAGCGGTTCTCGTAAACGTATATTTTCAAAATTATCAAATTTGGGAACGTTAGCTACTCATATTTGAGCCACGCAATTAACACTATATGGTTTATTTTTATATATAAAGGAATTGTCAGGTAATTTTGGTAATTCAAATATTAATTTAGCTTGTCTATCTATTTGTTTTTGTGTCAAAAATCGACGAAATTGTATTGGTAATATAAATATTATGACATCACTAAAACCTAAACTATGATTAATAAAATCAATTGCTAATTTAGCTTTTTTTCCAAAAGGCGGATTACCAATAACGATGTTCTTTGCATCATATTTCAAATTTAAATCTAAAAAATTAGCTTGTATTATGTTTTCAGCTTTAGGTTCTATATCATACCCTTTACCTTTAAAACCATTTAATTTCAATCATTTTAAAAATGAACCATGACCAGCCGAAGGTTCTATGAAGTTTATTTTATTTAAAGAAATTCCTCTTGTTTTTAAGAATTCAAAGCAAACTCTTAAAACATGATTAACACAATTTTCAGATGTGTAAAATTGATCTCTCTCTCTCTCTTGTGGGCTATATATTGAATGTTATTTTTAAGCATTATTTATCTCTTTTCATTAATTCTTTATATGGTTGATGGTTTTAATGTTTTCTCGTTGTCAATTGGTAATTTTACATAAGCATTATATTAATTAATTAATATTTTAAGAGACATCTAAGTCTTGACCTTAACTAATCAAACAAGATAACGATGAACTATAATTAATGCTCAAAAATGACTAAGAATAAAGATAAATCAGTAAGCATATTTAAAGCTTATTTAATTGAAATTAAAGATCGTTGATTTTCATCATCAAAACGGGTGTTATCTACTATTGGTGTTTTATTTATCCCTTTTATTTATGCTTTCACTTGTATTGCCGCATTTTGAGACCCATTACCTAAAATTGGTATGGCGCCAATGTCCATCGTTAGTTTGGATAAAGAACAATTAGTGGTATGTGATACCGATGCTCCGATTGCTACAAAACCCGTTGTTTTAGGAATCCCTTTGTCGTTTACCACAACTAATGAAATCACTGCTACAACTAGTTGAAACGATATCCCTAGTTCATATTTAGCTAGTGTGGGTCAGTGAGATAAACTAAGTGATTTACACCCTACTTTTATTCAGACCCAAGGTGGTTCTATTCTTAATTACAATCACACCGTTAATAATAATCCTGCTGGTAGTTGTAGTATGCTATCGTTAATTGATCAAGTCATGACCAAGTGACAAAACGGAGTACTAAGCAAAGCTGGTTTTGGTTTTGATGCTAAAAAAAATAACTTTGGTATTAATTTTAGTGGGAAATTTCCAATTAATAATATTAAATACCACAACATTGGTAATAGCGACAACTTATCCAATTGAGCCACTGACGCCAATCAATTGGCAACCTATTCAAATAATAGTTGAGATATTAAAAATTACAGTGACTACGTACAGATTTCCATCCCAGAAATGTTAACAACTAATTTAGTAAATTTTTTAGATGCAAATATTTCTGATAAACAAAATCCTAGTATTTACTTAAACAACCTTCACGATCATCCTATTAATTTATATTTGACTTATGAAAAAACATTTTTGGCACCACGGATCATTAATGAAATTGAAGCGATGTTTCCACTCTTAATAAGTGGAACTTTACCAATCGCCATTAGTTCATTACTTGAAATTTTAATGAATGATGTGACTAATAAAATAGTTTTACCATATCAAAATGGTGGCTATAGTTGAACTCCAGCCCAAGATATCAATATTGCATCTGCCATAACTTGAAACGATCATAGTTACAACGGAACGACAAATGGAACAATCAGCGAAACGTTAGATTCATTGCACCTTGAAAAAGGGAAATATTACACTATTCCCAACGAAGAATTTCGTACTGCTCTAATTAATGCTTTACAAGAGGCGTCTTCTTATACTGCCGATGTTGCCCAACTACAAGCAAAAGACACCAGCAATAGTTATCATTTAATTCCTACCATTGAAGGTATTACTGCATCGGGAAATCCATCCGAAGGTTATAAATGGAATCCAGCTAATGAACCCGATGCCAAATATTCGTTATTACATAAAATCAAAATTATTACTACTACCCTAACGGAAATTCCTTTTATTCGTAATACAATTGCAGATATTGCTAATTTTATGGTCAACACTAATTTAGATAAATTAGTAGATGGCTCGTCAATTCCTTATATATTTTCGATCGATATTGGTCCTAATGATATTAGTAAATTATTTAGTTCGGATCAATTCATTTCATCGATTTTAATGCAAGATCCTCGATATGTTATTCCTGATACTACCGCTCCTACGATTCCCGTTGAAGCTAACATTGATTTTCCTATTGGGGTTGATCTAAACTTTGGTCGAATCATTGCATTAATGTGCAATACTGGAACATATCCTGGAGAAGCTATTCCAGTTAGTTTTCCGAATATATTTCAAACTTTGGATTTACGTAGTACCTACACTAAAGACAATCGTGATTACCATACAACCAACGTTTCCTATCATAAAGGCGATATTTTGTACGACTTGAATTTACCGACAACTCACGAAGAGTACGATTATGCGATCAACACGCCAGTGTTGGAATCGTCAGGGGTGGGTAATTTTAATCTGGCTAGTAATTTAATGCATAATTACACCATTCTTCTAGGAACCGTCGGCAAACAATTTGAAGAATTAAGCCCAGATTATTATGTTAATTACACGACCATCGGCGGAAAATACCAACAATACGGCATTGGCTTAGGGGCATTTTTCATTTGCATCGGTATGTGTGTTGGAACGCTTACCCAGATTATGGTTTATGATAAAAAGAAAAGAGTGCGTCGCATTCGTGCTCCACGATGATATCGTTCAAAAACCTTAATGATGTGCTCAACTAGTTTAATCCAAGGTAGTATTTTAGCTTTTAGTATTGGTTGTCTGGGTTGATTCTCGCTTGGTGCCGCTTTTGTTTATGAATGATTATTCATCTTATTTTGTGGTTTGATCTTTGTTTCCATCATCCAAGCAATCTGATTTAGTTTCCGGTACCGAGCTATTGGATTCTTTTGTGTCGTTGTCTTCATGGTGTTAAACTTAGCAGCAGGATGAGGTACATTCCCTGCTTATGCTCAATTTCCCTTTTTTAACATTATTTCTAACATTCTCCCGTTCACTTACATGATGCATGCTCAAGATGCTATTATTTACGGAATTAGCACTGGGGTACATGTATATCAAAATAGTTTAGTTGTATTACAAAGTATTGGGATTCTGCTAATTTATGTAATAGTTTTCCATGGTCTTGGTACATTCATGGCTTATCGGCGTGAACGAGAATTGTATTACGGATCTTATAACCGTAAACATCTAGGAACGGTTTTAAAGAAATTAGGTTATAGCGAGTATTGTAAAATTAACCAAAAGGGCACTACCATCGTTGATTGAAAAAAACTACCACACCTCGAAATGCCTAATGTAAAAGTAGAAGTACAACGTTTGTTTCCTTATGAACGAATCCGCAAAAAATATCGCAGTTCAGAAATAGTGCGTGATATTGTTGATTTTGATAATAATTAATCGAGGGTTACTCTCAAATTTTTACTTGAATAATCGGAATATTTAGTTTATCGGCTTTGGTTTTTTTACTCCCGCCATTTGCGCCAACAATTAAATAATCAGTGGATTTTGAAACAGCATCCACAACGTTAGCATCAAACTTTTGTTCTAGCTTCTTTTTAATTTCGTGGCGTGGCACATCAAAACTACCAGTAATTACAAAAGTTTTCTGATAGTAAATACTATCAGTTTGCACTTTGGATTCATCAATTGTCGGAATGTAAGTGGTATTGACTCCTAACGACTTCAGGTCTTGGATTAATGTTTGGTTAGAGGTATTTTTAAAAAAATCCATAATACTAATGGCAACTACTTCCCCAATGTCATTAATGTTAGTTAATTCAGCCAATGAAGCTTTGGCAATATTGTCAATACTGCGAAAAGTCTTGGCTAATATTTTGGCTGTGGTTTCTCCCACATGTCGAATACCGATTGCAAAAATTAATTTTTCCAAGGAATTATTTTTTGAGGCATTAATATTGTTAACTAAATTATTGAACATTTTTTCTTTAATTTTAAAATCTGCTTGCAAAATCAATGATTTTTGATCTTTAAATTTGTAGATATCTTGAATACAACGGATAATATTAGCATCATAAAGCTTTTGTAAATTTTTCTCGGATAAATCTTCAATGTTCATCGCTTTTTTACTAGTAAAATGAATCATGGATTGCACAATTCGAGCTGGACATGAAACATTAGTGCAATATTGATCGACCTCGGCGATTTGTTTTTCCAATAAAGTATTGCAGATTGGACAATGGGTAATCGATGTAAAAGACATGGCGCCTTCTGGTCGTTTGGTTAACACTGGCCCCATTACTTTGGGAATAATTTCGGCTGCTTTAAATATTTGGACAGTATCATTAATGCGGATATCGTTGTCTTTAATATATTCAGCATTATGTAAAGTTGCAGCCGTAACGGTAGAACCATCCAAGTGTACTGGTTGTAAATTAGCGACATAAGTAATTCGCCCAGTACGTCCTACGGTTGGAGTGATGTTTAATAATTTTGTTTGCGCTATTTCTGGCGGAAATTTAAAAGCGGTTGCTCATTTCGGAAACTTAGCAGTGTGCCCGAGAATATCGTAATATTTGATTTCGTTTTCTTTGATGACAATTCCATCAATGGGGTAAGCTAAAGTCGGGCGTCGTTGAGTAATTTCAGTGATATATGTAATCACTTTGTCAATGTTTTCACAAAGTTTTATTTCGTTAGCAGTTTTAAAACCCCATTGTTTTAATAAATTAATTACATTTGCCTGAGTGTAAATCCCAAGTTGACGTAACACCGACTCATCGGGAATGTAATAAGCAATCATGTCCAAATTACGTTTTGCACTAATACTAGAATCGAGATTACGTAGCGAACCAGCAGCCGCATTACGGGGATTGGCAAACTTTTGCGCTTCATCATCAATGGTGGCGTTAATTTTATGAAATTCTTTATAAGATAAAAATATCTCACCACGAATTTCCAAGCGCGTAATATCGGTATTAATTCTTAGCGGTACAGTTTTAATCGTGCGGACATTGTTTGTTACATCTTCGCCAAATTCTCCATCGCCTCTGGTTAGTGCTTGTTTTAATACACCATTAATGTAAATTAATGAGATGCTCAAACCGTCAATTTTTGGTTCAACATTATAACTAATAGACAATGTCCCAATTTCCTTTTTGATATCTTGGTCAAATTTCCTTAAATCTGCTTCGGAAAATTGATTCGATAACGAAAGCATTGGAATATCATGCCTTACTTTGACAAAGTGTGTTGCCACACTACCACCGATTTTCTTAGTCGGGGAATCATCAGTAGCAAATTGGGGATAGGTGGTTTCCAAAGTAATTAATTCTTGTAAGGTTAAATCATATTCAGCATCGGATACTGTCGGTTTATCCAGATCATAATATTCGTGTGCTCATTGTTGTAATTGCTTTTTTAAATCTTCAATTTTAATTTGTACATGCTTCATAAGACTTCCGTTTTAACATAAACATTGGTTTACCACTAATCGTTTCACCAAATCATAATATTGATGGGAAAATTAATAGGAAATTAATTAACCCTAAATCTAGCAACTTAAAATGATTATTCTCGGTTATTTTAGAAAATAAATTAAGTGTGAGCGGATTAATAAATAACAAAATCATCAATAACATTAAGAATAAATATGGTTGGGAGCTCAAGTGATTTTTCTTAGTAACGGCATAAGTAATTATCGCTGTTAATATACCACCTAGAACAATTCAAGAACCAACATTAAAGTAAAGATTGAAATTTGGGTATTTTTGTAAATTAATACCAAAGATATAACTATAGTTTTCTGGTCATAAGCGTCAACTAAAATGGTAGTTAAAGATCGTGACAAAGAAAAAGAAACTGAGCGTATAAATTACAACGGAAATAAAACAAATAATAAAAATCGGATGACGGTATGCTAATTTATTAATGTTCATGATGATTTTACGAAAAATGTATTGTGAATACAATAACACCATAATTAATGCCGAAATTAAACAAATGGTTAATAACACGGCGTACGGTACGGCTGAAAATAACGGCATTCATAAAAAGAATACATAAAGAAACGGGAAAGCACAATAGAGCGATTGCCCAATGGGGTTATGATTCTTGATTGATAAATAACAAAAATTAAATAACAACAATAAGATAGTAATTAATGTTAAATCAACATCTAAAGCAGTAAAGCACATCACAATGGTTAATAAAATGTTATTTGACAAGCGATCATCCCGATGCCCATATTGAAAAGTTTGATAACAATAAAGAATAATCGGGATGGACATTCAACTATAACCGATTGTTGGTGACTCATAAAACATAAAGGAAAAAGTGAAAATAATCAAACTGATTAATAAAATGAATCAAATCAACGTCTTATTAGCACTATTAACTTTTTGATAGAAAAAACCAACCATGGCACAACTAAAAATGCAACCAAAAGTGATTATTTGTTGTAAGAATAAGTAATCAGCTAAATATTGATCATTAATATTAAATAATGGCCGAAAAATACAAGCAAATACGCTAAAAATAGAAAAATTTTCAAAAGTAAAGATCTCGTCGTAAAATTTCACTGAAGCTTGATATGACTTAAAGTGCTCATGAAATGTAGCCATTAAATTATGCATGGGGCTAGAAATTGGTTGAGTATGATAAACAAATATAGTGAACGTAGTTAATATACCAATTGTTAGCAATAATAAACTTATAAATAATATGAAAGATTTAAATTGTAAGTGAATCGTTAGAAAAATATAACGAAAATTTCAAATGTATATGGTCAATAACAAAGCTTGGATTGTCACAAAGAAAATCAAATAAACTAAAATCGTAGTAGTCGATGTGTATAGTAAGGAAAAGAATACAAATAAAATCGATATATAAATCAAAAATCCGATAACCGTAGTCATATAGGGGTTTACACCGAATGCATATCGACGAATTAATTTACCTAAAAAATAACTATTGAAAATAATCGTTAACGGTATTAAAAAAACGCTTAATAAAATATTTAACATCAACCAAAATTATATATAATCTCATTTAATAGGTTACTAATTTAATGACAAGACACGCAGAGAGAGAGAGAGAGAGAGAGAGAGAGAGTAGCAGCGGAGCTGCTAACACCTTGAGTTTTTCTTAAAGCAAGAATTAGCGTTCGCTAGTTCTTGCTTTTTATTTCTCTTTTCGTCAAAAATAAGGAAAAATTATGAAAAAAATAAAATGATCAGTTAAAGCAAAACTTGCCCTATCGATTCCGCTGGTAACAGTCGGAGCAGGTGGCGGAGCAGTTGGAGGATTGGCCATCGCAGGTTATGTATTTCATGTGGGTCCGCTCGCTCCTACTGTTGGCAAAATATCTCTTCTTACTGTTTTTGAGTCGTCTAACAAATTTACAAAGACTGCTCCAAGTCCTATAGTAGACAGTTCTACATTCCCTACTAGTACAGGGGCTTTGGTTGATACCGATGTAATGAGTGATAAGCCTAATAAAAACGATTTAATCAGTTTTTTACAAGCCACAGTTAATGCGCAATACAAAGATGTAGTAAACGAAATTACTGCAACTGATATTGGGAATGCGAATGGTCAGGGCTATTACCATATGGAAGTTACAGCATTGACTACTTCTAGAACATATGAAGACTCTGCATGGGTTTATTTTAATTGGAACCCAAGTGGTACTGCTAGTTTAGCAAATGATTTTAAAACAACCGCAATTAGTGATGCTACTAACCGAAATGTTAGTAGTGAACAACTCTTTGGCGATTTAAGAAATGCCAATGATAATAGTAATTTAAATACTAATGCAATCATTTTGCAATATAAAGATTCAAATAATACATGGGAAGATTGAAATTGAAATAATTATTCAAAGTTTGGTGCTACTGCGTCAGATTTTGATGCAGCCTTCCTACCTAAACTTTGGAGCAAAACAGACGATAAATATATTAATCTTCGAATTGCCCCAAAATTAGGCAACAAATATTATGAAGACTCAACTCCAATTGAATTCACATTAGCCCTATACCGTCCAGAAATACAAAATTCAACAAATTGATCCACTCATAATGCTTCATTTACAACCGCTGTGAAAAATTATTGGGCACTTCCAACTCATGCAACTCAAATACAAGCAACTTTTGATATTTCTTTCCAAAATGAAAGCTGATACACTGATTATTTAAATGGTGGTGCCGTAAGTCAAAATGCTTATGCTGATACATGGGACTTTAAACTTAATGCAAACGGGTATACAGATCATATAGTTCCGACTGCCATTTTGAATATCTTTGGTAATCCATATTTTGCATCACATCAAGATACGACTGGTAGTAGTAGTGGTACGGCTTATCAATGAGATTATGCGGCTAAAACCAAAACCAATTTAGCTAGTGTAATTGTGAACGCTACTGGTGGGACCATTACCTCTATGCCAACTGCTTTTTACATGCACCCAACAGCAGCTTCGGTTAAAGATGATACCATTATGGCACTAACAGAAATTAATTCAAGTTTAAGTTCATCAGTAGTTTGAAATCAAATCATATTTACTATTAACACAAGTACCAATACCATCAAATTAACACCAATCGATGGTTCGAATTTATATCAAACTACCATAAATATTGTCTACACATTAAAATCATAAGCATAACTAAATATTTATGGCTAAACATCTAAAAATGATTAATCTTGTTGCCGTCCTTGCTGCGACAAGCTGTGCTGCTAATACGCCCAAAGAAGTCAATGCTAACCCTATCAATGATATATCTGCTGGTGATAAAATAAATATTGTTCCTACTGTCTTCACAAACAATATGATCGATTTAGGTGAGATGCAATACGCTCTTACTCAAGGAGACATCATAAATGCACTCTACATCAATGCAAATGATAATTTTAAAGATGTGGTTAACGAACTAGATATTATAGGTCCAACACTTGAAAATTCCGTATACACATATACAGCAACGGCACGAGCTAGCAGTCGTACATATAACGGATCAGTAACTTTAACTTATACTTTAACTGCTAAAACCGATATCGCTACTTTAGTTACTGATAAAACTCTATATCCTGATCGAGCTACGAGTGGTTGAAAAACTCTTCCCACTACTACAACATTATTAAAAAGAGTAAAAGAGTTAAATACCAATGTTAATATTAACCAATTAGTTTGTGATACGTCAGTCTATCACTACGATTTAGAATCAGGGTTATATTACTTCACAGTTACCCCTAATCCTAATTCAACAATTTATACAGGATCATGTAATGTTTACTTTGCTCTATACGAGCAAAATGTACAAGGATTAGGGGCGACTGTGTTTTATGAAGGCGAAGATAATCCACCAACATTTGAAGACAACCAAATTATTTTGCACAAAAATGGTTGGTACAACATTCGTCAAGACAGTGAAGTAGATGATAAGCTTTTGACAGCAACTAGTGATGTTGACACTTTAGACATCAATTTTGAGAATGACATCAATTTTATTCCGACCACAAAAGATGCTCCAATTAGTTTCTCTAATGATAATTGTAATTTTAAATTGAGTGGCAAGAAACTTTCAACGTATTCAAACGATCCAACTATTACAGTTGCTTCTTGTTTGAATTCCCAAATGCCAGGAATTAGAGTTCAACCTAATCAAACTTTAACACTAGCAGGGGCTGGTACTTTTGTGGTTACTGCTGGTAATATTGATGCCAATTTATGATCTAGTACGGATGTAGGCCGTGACGGTACATACCGCAACGGAAATGCTGCCGGGATTGGATCAGGTGGTGGTGCCAACGGTCACAATGTAGGTGAAGTAAATATTATTGATAATATTAATGTGAATGCTAGTCATGGGACTGGGTCATACGATGGTTCACAACAAATTGGATCTTCAATTGGTTGTGGGATTAAATCAAAATACTCAGGTGCATATATTCCTGATAACGGTATGAAGATTAATAAAATTACAGTTGACACCACGGGTATAGTCAATGCAACATATATCGGCGGAGGAGTTATACCAGTACCAGTAAATCAAAATAATGCTTGATGAGTTTATGTAGCTGATTTCGTGATGAAAAGCGGAACTGTCAATGCCGACACCATCGGCACATCATCGTATAGTAGAAATTATTATGGCCAAATTTGACGTTTTGTCCCGTTTAATTTTTACATGAGCGGTGGTTTGATTAACACCAAAAGAATCGGAACAGGTTATTGTTACAATATAAATAATGGCAACGAAAATTCTGCACTATATTTCAATAGTTTCACCCAAACAGGTGGTACTATAAATATTTCGAAAGACCCTGAAACTACGTATCCCGCAGGCATTGGTAATACATATTGCATTGCAGGAAATTATAGTATTAATAACACATCGAGTACATATCTTAGTAATCCTAACTCAATTCCAAGGACTCAACTCCAATCGACTATTATTACCAAAACAGGTGGAACAATTTTATTAGACGGTAAAGCTGTTGATGAATCAAGGATGTTTTTAACTGGAATGAGCGGCAAATTAGATGATGGCTCCGACCCCAAGTATTTAGTTATCAACAGTTAGTGTGCTCATAACAATTAATGTAATAATTGGTTCAAGGATACTAGTCGTCTTCTAAACGAATTACCAAAATTAAAATACTTATATATAATACCACCAATATAAAATAAAGTAGGGCAATAAAATGGGATTTTTCAGTAAATTATTCAAACGAAAAAGTAAAGAAAATAGCGGAACACAAATATTAGAAGTTTGTGCGCCAGCTGATGGGGAAGTAGTATCAACTGAACAGGTTAAAGACGAAACTTTTAGTCAAAATATGATTGGACGTGGGTTTGCCATTGTACCGACTAGTGGCGAATTTGTGGCACCAATCGATGGCGAATTAACTTTAGTAGCTGAGACTGGTCATGCTTTCTCAATCAAGAATAGTGAAGGAGTTGAAATTTTGATTCACATTGGTATTGACACTGTAAATCTTAACTCCAAACGTAAACCAGAAGAACCAGTTCAAGGTTTTAAAATTCATGCTAAAACAGGGGACCGTGTGAAATTAGGTACACCAGTGATTACTGCCGATTTAGCTTTCATTGCATCGCATAAATTGGCTACAATCACCCCAGTAATTGTCATCAACAATGAATTTAGTGCTAACAAAACTATTTCTGATATTTTGGTTTCTGGTAAAGTTACTAAAGGTACTAAAATTATTGAAGTTAAATAATTTTTTGTATGAATAAACAACTAAAAGGAGTTGGGGCTAGTGCAGGAATTGCAATTGGCAAAGTTTATTTATTGAATTCACCTCAATTTGATATTGATGATAAACCTACCAACAACCCAGCTGATGAAATTAAGTTGTATCGCCAATCGATTGAAGCAACGGTTAACCAATTAGCAAAAATTAAAAATGTTGCTATTCAAAAAATCGGAGCAGATAAAGCCGAAGTATTTGAAGCTCACATTCAAATCGCTAACGATCCTGAAATTAAACAAGAAATTGAAAATACGATCAACAATACTAAAGTTAACGGAGCTTTTGCCATTGACTTTGTTTTTGATAAATATTATGAAATGTTTAAAAATATGGATGATGTCTATTTTAAAGAACGAACCGCAGATGTGATTGATGTTAAAAAAAGAATGTTAAGTAATTTTTTGCATCTGCCCTTGCCTGATATTGCTAGTATTGATCAAGAAGTTGTTGTTGTTGCTCACGACTTATCTCCGTCAGAGACTGCCGTATTAGATAAAAAATATGTGAAGGGTTTTATCACCGAAATCGGCGGACGTACTAGTCATGCAGCCATTATGGCTCGTACGATGGAAATTCCCGCTGTTCTCGGGGTGAACGATATACTAACCCAAGCGAAAAACGATAGCTACATTGGTTTGGATGGTGTTAGTGGTGAAGTTGAGATTGAACCAAACGATATTGATAGTTGAAAAAAACGAATCGATCTTTTTCTAAAAGAAAAAGAAGCATTAAAAAAATATATTCATATTGCTTCGACGACAATTGATGGTCATGTAGTAAAGTTAGGGGCAAACATTGGTAAACCTAATGATGCCAAAACGGCTTTAGCCAACGGTGCGGAAGGAATAGGCTTATATCGTAGTGAATTTTTATACATGGATAATGATCATTGACCAACTGAAGACGAACAATTTGAAGGTTATAAAGCAGTACTTGAGCAAATGCCTGATAAATTGGTAGTGATTCGTACTTTAGATATTGGTGGCGATAAGAAACTTTCTTATTTTCAATTTCCCCAAGAGATGAATCCTTTTTTAGGTTATCGAGCAATTCGTTTTTGTTTAGACAATAAAGATATTTTTAAAGTCCAATTACGAGCATTAGGACGAGCATCAGTTTATGGGAAATTAGGTATTATGTTCCCCATGATTGCTACCATTGACGAATTCAAAGAAGCTAAAGCTTTGGCTGAAGCTACTTTTGCTGAATTACGTAATGAAGGACATAAAGTTAGTAATCAAATTCAATTAGGAATGATGACCGAAATACCAGCAGCCGCAGTGATTGCCAAAACTTTTGCTCGCTATGCCGATTTTTTTTCCATTGGTACCAACGATCTCAATCAGTACACTTTTGCTTGTGATCGGATGTCAGAAAAGGTTACTTATTTGTATCAACCTAATAATCCGTCATTGCTATCACTTATTAAATCTACCATTGATGGCGGACATAGTAATAACCGTTGGGTGGGAATGTGTGGTGAAATGGCTGGAGATGTCTACTCTATTCCTATATTATTAGGTTTAGGTTTAGATGAATTTTCAATGAGTGCTACTTCGATTCCTAAAGCTCGCATGATTATCAACCACTTATCTTTTCAAGAATGTCAAAAACTGGCTAATAAAGCACTAACATTGGAAACTATTGATCAAGTTAATAATCTAGTTATTAATTTTTTAAGAATAAAGAAAATACTCCATTAAGTGTGATTTTTAGTCCCATTTTATTTAACTTATCTTTTTGTCATATTAACTGTAACTATTCACCCCAACCGTTATTTTGATATAAGTTAAAACATTAAATTGAGTATGACCAACACGCACAAGAGAGAGAGAGAGAGAGAGTAGCAGCGGGGCTGCTTCAGCAGTTTTTATTTCTTTTTAAAGCAAGAATTAGCGTTTGCTATTTCTTGCTTTTTTGTTTGTACTGACTTGTAATTAGGAGATGGTAAATCATGGAAAGCAAAAATCAAACGGAAGCATTAAAATTTCACAAAGAAGATGGTGAGTCTTTTAATCTAGATAACAATGTTTTAACTAGCAAACAACACAGCACTTGAAAGCGTCGTAATAAGGTTAAAGTCGCTTTAGTGGCTGGGGCGGCGGTTGTTGGAGTTGGCAGTGGGATTGGGATCGGGTATGGGATTTCACATCCTGGGGCTCAGATACCGAAGTCGCTTCACATCACTGGTGTTCCAGAAGAACCTATTAAAAAACCAATTAATTCTCCCATTGATCCAATAAATTTGGGTTGTGAAACCGTCGCTGGGCAAACTGTCTCTGATGCCCAATACAGCGCTTCGAATCTACCCTCCGGATTAACTATTACTTCGGCTAATGGGATTGGCACAATTTCTGGTACACCAATAGTAGAAGGTAAAATCGGCTGTACTATTACTGTCACAAGTGCTAAATATGGATTATTTGGTACGACTACGATAAATTTTAATATTTTTATTCCAAATACATTAGTCATAAGCTCAACGACGTTAGCCGGTGATCCAATACTAGCTGGTGCTTGTAATCTTAAGATTGATTCATCATCAGGAGAGTTGAATAAGATAGATGGTTGGAATGCTAAGATAAATGCCGCTTTCGCTGAGTATCTCGTCACCTTAGGACAAGGCGAGAATCGGATAACTACCATTCAATTCGGAGGTGTGTCTTCCATCGCCGCTAATGCCTTCGATGGCTGTGGGGTGCTACAATCTGGTGGCACTATTGAAAATATTAAGTTTGTTCAGAGCCCAAGCGGCGGCCTCGATAGTCCTTCCGTTGGCTCTAATGCCTTCGCTAACTGCACGAATTTAAAAACAATGGATTTATCTTCAACACATATAACTTCCATCGGTGGTGGTGCTTTTTGAGGTTGTACCTCTCTCACCACTATTGCTTTCCCATCTTCGCTTACTTCTATCGCTTCTTACGCTTTCTATCACTGTACAGCAATAACCTCCATCGATCTCTCTCTTTGCAAAGCTATGACTTCCATTGACTCTCAAGCCTTCTACAAGTGTGCCGCCATTACTACCATCACTCTTCCGTCTTCTCTTATTTCCATCGGCAATTATGCTTTCAATGGCTGCGCAGCATTAACTACTGTTGATCTCTCTAAGACGGCAGTCGCTTCCATCGGCGGGAGCGCCTTTGAAGAGTGTACAAACTTAACCACCCTAAAGCTTTCAAGTGCTATGTTTGCCGAAGATAATAGCACTTCTATCGGTGATAGTGCCTTCAAGGGGTGTGCGGCACTCACAGAAATTTATATTCCAGAAGGCGTGGCTGCGAGCGTGGGTGAAAATTGCAATTCCAATGCTTTCGACAATTGCTCAGAGACTGGCACAATTTATTATTCAGGTAATTCGTCAGATTTAGCTGATGCTTTTAAAAATAAATTTGACGGTTTAAATAAAGCAGGATGATCAGTATCACCAATTCTATCCCAATCATAAACATCAAATTCCCATTCGACTCAGCCAATTAAAGACAGTATTTGTGCTAAATGACGACAACGATTCACGATGACTTTGCCCGATGATTTTTCTTTTTAGTCATAAAATAATGTAAATCATTTTGTGTTATAATCGTCGATATTAATTTGAATATCTATTGATATTCATTGATTGAATTGGATTACATTTATGGGAGAATATAGCATGGAAATCTTTGATAGCAAACATTTGTTGTTGGATATTGAAGTTGGCAATCAAAGAGAAGCATTTGTAGCTATCGCTTCATTGGCACATAAATTGAACATAACTAATAATGTTGAAGGTTTGGTAAAAGATTTAATTAAGCGGGAAGAAGTATCTACCACAGGTATGGCCGACGAAGTGGCTATCCCCCATGCAATGAGTGCAGATTTTAATCGACCAGCTATTATTGTGGCTCGTTTTAAAAAAGGCGTTGAATGGCAGGCAGTTGGGGGCAAACCTGTAAAAGTAGCTTTTGCTTTGTTAATCCCTGAAAAAAGTCGTGGTACATTGCATATGCGATATTTGCAAAATATCGCTACAGCTTTATTGGATGAAAAATTTAATCGGGTGATTTTAGAATCAACTGACCAAGATTTAATTATTAATACTATTACTAGTGCCATTGAAAAACCAGCGGATAATTCAGTAACTGAAGCTGAAAAAGTTACGGTAACATCTCCTGAGACTAAAGTAAATCAAAGCGAAAATAAATTAATCGTTGGTGTTTCTTCATGTGCCACTGGAGTTGCTCACACCTACATGGCTCGTGAAGCGTTAGAAAAACACGGTAAAGATGTTGGTTATGATGTTTGAATTGAAACTCAAGGTCAAGCTGGACAAGAACATAAATTAACCCCAGAGTTAATTCAAAAAGCTAGTGCCGTAGTAATTGCTAGCGATATTAATGTTGAACTTGATCGTTTTAGTGGTAAAAAAATATACATCACTAATACCAACGAAGCGATTAATACTCCAGTACAAACGCTAAAAAAAACCATTGATTCAACCAAAATACATCAAGGTAATAGTAATGCCGTTAATTTCGGCGAATCAAAACAAGGGAACGGTTTTATGAATCACTTCTTGAATGGAGTTAGTCACATGATTCCGTTCATTGTTTTTAGTGGTATTATTTATGCCATTTTAAATGCCATTGGTGTTGGTATTTATCCAAGCGGTAAAATTCCTAGCGATAGTACATTAGGTTATGCACTACAAGCAGCCAATATTGGTTTTAGTTTATTTACTGGAGTCATGGGCGGATATATTGCTATGTCCATCGGTGGTAGAGCTGCACTAGGACCTGGATTTATTGCCACAATTTGTGCTGCGACCCCTGCCATGTATATATTTTGAGATGGAATTCCATCAAAAGTTAACTTAACTATTAATGGTGAAAGTACACCTATTTCTGGTATTAGTTTAGGAATTATTGCTGCTCTAATGATGGGTTTTGCGGCTGGATATTTAACTAACTTATTTAATAAAATTAAAATGCATAAAATGGTAAAACCAGTTTTACCATTAATTATTATTCCAGTAGCTTGTACTTCATTATTGGTGTTTCCGTTCCAATTTGGATTAAGTGGTATTTTGGGTTGTTTAATGAATTATTTTGGTGCTGGTTTGGCAATTGCGGGAACTCATCCAGCTGGTCGAATCATCATTGGCTTTGTATTAGGAGCGATGGTAGGATTTGATATGGGTGGTCCAATTAATAAGATTGCGGTAGCGACTGCTACTACTTTAATCCCAGTTGATCCAAGTTTAATGGGTGGTGTGGCAGCCGCGATTCCAATTGCACCATTGGGTTGTGGATTAGCTAGTGTGGTATTTGGACGTAAATTATTTGATGATAATGAAAAAGGTCTAGGTGTGACTGCTCTAGCTTTAGGTTTCATGGGGATTTCCGAAGGTGCGATTCCGTTTGCAGCGAAACGATTGAAACAAACATTTGTTGCCAACATCGTTGGTAGCGCCATCGCTGGAGCCTTAGCATGTATGTTCTTCGTTGGTGGTCACGTTGGTATGTGAGGTGGATTAATTATTATTTTCTGTTTAGGTATATATCCAGCTTTTGGTGATGGTTTGATTCGTAGTTCAGTGGATGCTCCATTTGCAATACCAGGAAAAAACGCTACTGATATGGCTAACGTCGGGCTTAGTTGTGCATGGTATATTGTAGCAATTGCCATTGGGGCTGTTGTACAAGCACTAGTTTATGTTACTCTAATTAGAGCAAGCTCAGGTGGTGGATTATTAAATAGTATTAAATCAACTTTACACATCGGTAAGAAAACAAGTAACACCGAAAATAAAGTGCATAAATTTGATCGATGATACAATTGTAATTTAATCCAAAATAATTGATATTACCGAG
>JAITJR010000108.1 GCA_031278855.1 Mycoplasmataceae bacterium
TTATTTGTATAGATATTTATATACAATACTACATTTTACTCAGAATTTTTTTTGTGAAAAAAGGCTGATTTTTCAATGCTAAATCAGCGTTTTTCGGGTTTTTAACTGCGAAAGTCAGGAGAGTGGATGCGCTTACTAAATTTCTTTTGAAGAATTTCTTCCATCATTACTTCTAACTTGTTAGGCATATTTTATCCTACAATTATAATATGCAAAATTTTACCGCTAATTTAAACCATGATGAATTAAAACGAATTCATCATCTTTTAAAAAGACACGAAATAATTAAGCCTAATAATCCGTACCTACTCTATTTTTATCGAGTAGATGATGTTACAATTAGCATTTTTAAATCCCACAAATTATTAATTCAAGGTCCCCACGCCAAATCATTTTATGAGCAACTAACCAATCAGAAAATAAATGAGCTAACGAAATCAATTAATTTGGTGCCGTCTAATTCCATTTCATTTGATAATTACATTGGTTGTGATGAAGTAGGTGTAGGTGATTATTTTGGTGGTTTAGTTACTTGTGCTGTGTATCTCAAAAAGAATAACGAACAATGATTACGTAAAATTGGCATATGTGATTCAAAGCATTTGACCGACCAACAAATAAAACAAATGTTTATCGCACTACAGCCCGTGTGCGATTACGAATTTACACTCGTATCTCCAGACGAATACAACCAATTAGTGAAGCGTTTTCAAAACACTCATATCGTTAAATCATATCTGCATGATTTAACGATAAAAAAATTAACCGCCAAATTGAAATTAGGAACAGCCATGCCCGTGGTGATGGACCAATTTGCTTCGCAACATACATACTATAGTTACTTTCAAAAAATAGGGGTGGCACCGTATGAAATTACTAAATTTGAAACAAACGCTGAAAATAAATATCTAGCCGTAGCAGCTGCTAGTATTATTGCTCGCATCAAGTTTTTAGAACAAATAGCTACATTGTCTGAACATGCACAAATGAAATTATTGCTCGGGGCTTCTAACCCCAAAATCATTACCCAAGCACAGCTAATTTATGCAAAAGGCGGTATGACAGAATTATCTAAGTTTGCAAAAATTGATTTCGCTACTACTAAAAAAGTCATTGCTTAGTTCATTAATGGCATAATCAACAAAAATATTTGATTCCGTTGAACGACATCAAATATGATCGTGTGCGTATAGTCAAGAATGAATAGTTACGTAATACAAAAAAATCGGAATACTACTTCCTAAAGTACTATCGTCTTATTTCTAATTTTTTAATTAAAGCACGATATTTTTCAATATCAGTTCGCTCAAGATAATTTAACAAAGAACGTCTCTGTGAAACTTTTTTGAATAAACCACGTTTAGTCGAAAAATCTTTTTTATGATTCGCCACATGTGCAGTGATTGCAATAATCTCACCCGTGAGAAGTGCAATTTGAACTTCGACTGATCCTGTATTTTTTTCAGAACCACCAAATTCCTTCACCAATTGTTGTTTAAAAACTTTACTAATAGCCATATTTTACTTCCTTTAAATGTATTTAGTTAACGCCATTACCTAGTAATGAAGGGAAGAATTTCATAACCAAGAAATGGTAATACATTATACATTTTAGTAATAGAATATTAGCAGAAGAGCAAATTAGGAAGCAAATATATGGCTAAAAACACAAAAAAAATCAGGGTGGAACGTGATTCCATTGGTGTGATGGAAGTACCAGTTGATAAATATTGGGGTGCCCAAACGCAAAGAAGTTTGACTAATTTTAATATTGGTACCGAAATAGTATCACTGCGATTAATTTATGCTGTAGCAGCCACTAAATGAGCAGCTGCTAGTGCTAATGAAAAATGTAAAAAATTAGATAAAACACGAGCTGGTTTAATTCGTCAAGCATGTGAAGAAATATTAGCTAGTAAATTAGATGAAAATTTCCCGACTCACGCTTATCAAGCAGGTAGTGGCACACAAACTAACATGAATGTCAATGAGGTTATCGCTCACCGAGCAAATGAAATCGCTCGCAAAAATTTAGTGCATCCAAATGACCATTGCAACATGTCACAAAGCACAAACGATGTGTATCCAACCGCAATGAACATTACTGCAATTGATTTAACTAGAAATTTACTATTACCAGCTGTTAATCGTTTAATTACAGCTTGCGAGAAATTACAAGAACGAGCTCAAAATGTTCTGAAAATGGGGCGTACTCATATTCAGGATGCATTACCAATTACTTTTGGACAAGAAGTGAGTGGATGAGTATATGCGTTAAAAAACGGTAAACACATGCTCCAAGATGCATTAAAATATATGTTTGAAGTAAATATGGGTGGCACTGCTGTTGGCACGGGATACAGCGCTCCCAAACACTATGATGTTTATTGCGTCGAATTTTTAAACAAAATTTTAAAATCACATGAATTTAAAGTAACGGCTAATAAATATCACGGCACATGAAGTAAAGACAATTTTGTTTACCTTCATGGAGCAGTTAAAGCTTTAGCTGTCAATATTTATAAAATTGCTCAGGATGTACGTTTTTTAGCTAGTGGTCCCCGTAGTGGTTTTGGTGAAATCACTATTCCCGCAAATGAACCAGGAAGTTCAATCATGCCAGGAAAAGTCAATCCAACCCAATGTGAGGGCATGGCAATGATTTGTGGACAGGTAATGGGTCATGATACTACTATTGCATTTTTAGCTAGTCAAGGCAATTTCGAATTAAATACTTTTGGCACAGTACTCATGCAAAACTTTATTCAGTCAATTACATTATTTTCTGAAATGATTGATTCATTTGATAAACGTTGTGTCAGTGGTATCGTCATCAACCACGATCGTATGGATCACTATGTGCGTAATTCACTCATGTTGGTAACAGCTTTAGCTGATCATATTGGTTATGAAAAATCATCGGAAATCGCTAAATATGCATATCAACATAAAACTACTTTGAAAAAAGCTGCTCTGCTTTTAAAGTATGTTAGTGAAGCCGAATTTGATAAAGTTGTTGATCCTAAAAAAATGGTCTAGTGATTTAGTTGTTCTTTGGTTTCATAAAAAGTTTTAATGACTTTTACAGTTTCAGCCAATTCATTAACATTTAGATAGCATGATTGAAAACGTATTTTCTTATTATCAACTTCATCAAAATAATAGCCGTCCCCATTACCATTCAATTGAATGCCTCGATAAGAATCAAAAATCTTGAGTGATTCATGTTCGCTCTCTAAACGTAAAATAAATCGAGCACTAGTTTGATCGTAAATTTTAGGTTCAATTGACTCATTATTCACATTAATCGCTAGCAAAATAGTTTTCACACCAACACTTGGACCACGTTTTAGAATTGTTTGTAGAATTTCGACATTTTGTAAGCTATTTTTTAGTAAGTAATCAAATGTCGAAATAGTTAATACAATCATTTTTAATTTAGCGGCGGCATTACTTTGATAGTTATTGTGTTCCGCTAAAGTTTTTGCACCGATTTCTTTAAATTTATTTTCACGATCTTCAATAATGGCTAACATTTGGTGTAACTTCATAATGCACTCATCGACTTGATCAGTGATAAATGATTGCATTTGCGGTAAATTATCCAAATATTTAAGGGATTTATCACCTAATGGGCTAATGAGTACATATTCCAATTCACTCGGTTTATTCGCATAAGCTAAAGTGATTAGTAATACTGTTAAAAGCATGGCAGCACCACTACCACGACGCCCGATGATAATGATATTAGGATGTTTATCAACATTAACTACTAACGGGGTATTATCATAAGTTAATCCAGCAATCGCTTCATGTGGGTGAAAATTTTGAATCGAGTTAAGAATTTGACGAATCGATATTTTGGAAATTAGTTTGTTCGGAATTTCAAATTTCACTAAATTACCTTTGAACGAAATATTAAATCGATCTACTTTCAATAGGTTTAATAATTCAGCTTGCGATTTCAGAATTTCATCAATATCCTTTTGACTAGGTACATCAAAACTAATCTCTGCATATTGTGGCATGATGACGGTGTTTTGATAAGCTGAATCAATCCCAAGCTTCTTGATAAACTTGCTGATGGTTTGCTGCACTTTTTGAGCCTGACTTTTATTATCATAGTAATGATCAATACTAGTGTCTGTTAAAAAACTAATCGGTGGGGTTATTTGCCCTAATTTATTCGCTTCTTGCTTAATCTGCACGCTATGGTGAATAATCGGTTCCACATCATTTTTTTCGCCTGACAGCTCATCGTAAGTATTGTCATACAAATTACCACCCAATAAATGAATTAGCCAGCGACGCACAAGCGTAACACCTTTGCTGTCAGTACGGTTAATGAAGATTAAGATAGCAATTAAAATTAATAAAAGCGCCACTAATCCTAACAAGAAGGCTGCTACATATTGCCAGGCTACTACTAACGATGTACCGATAACACCAGCATCCAAAGCCGTATTACTTTGAGGCCAAACATTAGGGAAAAAAGCTTGATAAGTTTGGCTTTCACGAGCATTAGCTCAATTGATAAAATTGTTAATATAACTGTGTAAATCAACATTGTTAGTATGTGGCAATAAATATTTTTGTACGATGGCTAGAGTCAAAATAAAACCGATTGTTAAAAGCATGTAACCTAAAAGAAACCGTTTAGTACGAAATAATTTAATTGCTTTAATATGAAAAATTTTGAAAATAAATAAAATAATTAATAACAAATAAATAGCATATTTAACATTACCAAAAATAAATTCAAATGCATAAGAATCCATATAGCTACCCGCATATGGTACACGAGCTAAGCATATTAATGTAAAAAATAACCCAATGATATTTAAAACTAGCCAAAAGCGTTTACGTGTGCGTACTACTTCTTCAGGCAAAATATTAACCCCATCGATGGAATCAATAGAAACTCCTGGGGGATCTTGATCACGTTCGACTCGAACGGATTGTCCTTCATTTAATTTTTCAGTTGACATTATTTTATGATTTTATTACCTTTGGTAAAAATTATAGTAGTCAAAACTAATGGTTTTTTATTAAATTTCTTTTCAAATTGTTTGTCCACCAATTTTCTAATCGCAATTTTAATTTCTTTCATATCAATGGCATTTTTTTCAACTGCAACCTTCAATAAATTAGCAATTAGGTTATTACATTCATCAATGATTGCGTTTAAAATAGGACGATTATCATCAGTTACATTAATCACACCCACTGTATCATAATTAAACTTCTTAATAATTTTTTCTTCTTTGCTATACAACAAACTTAATAAAACTGCCCCATTATCTTTCATTTGTTCGCGTTCAAACATACTAGAAGCACCTACATCTAACACGCCTTGTGTCCCGATATATTGTGGCTCCAACTTAATAAATTTTGATTTATGTTCTAATTCGCCGTTATTAAACGAAATACATTGACCATTTTCCAAAATCAAAATATTAGTTTTGGGAAAGCCTGATTGAATAACAGCTTTTTGATATTCAACAAAATCCATATACAATCCACTGACTGGAATAATGTATTTGGGTTTAAGTCTCTCAATTAAATGTTTGTGGTCTTCGTTTGACGCTGAGATGGGCAATATATCATGCGGTAATCTGTAAATACGGTTGATGTTTGTACGAGCAACATCGTCAAAAACTTCAGCTTCAAAAGTTTCGTAACCAGGAATAGTACTAGCGGCAAAAATAAAAGTATCATTATCTTTAATGTGAAATTTAGGATCATCATCATTAATGATTTTTTCCAATTTAGGAAATAATCTTTGTGGTGTCCCTGTGATGATAATGACAGCATTATTAGACTCATCTAATTTATCATCATTAATCATTATCGGTTTACGATTACCTAGATAATTATTTACGACTAAATATTTAAACAATTCAATCAGCGTATTGGAATAAACATTAATTGGTCTTTCCTTAATCGTTGCAGTATGTGCTAATGCCAAAACCTTATAAACATCATGATCATAGCATGCCACTAAAACTCGACCTGGAGAATCAATCATGATATTTTCAAAATAAGCAGCAACACGATGATTCGGATTAGTAAAACCGCGAGATCTACCAACTAAACCCGTCGCGACAATCAATAGGATGATTTTATTATTGGTGTAACGATATATATCAATGATTTCATCTTCAAATAAAGCATTTTTATTAGACGAAATAATAAAATCATCCATATAAACAATTGCTCCTTCTGGAGTGTTAAAAACAAAACCAAAAGAACGTGGTAAAGAATTGGAGAGACGAAATGGAGTGATAAACGTAGCTCCAACTCTTTCGGTCTTAAGTGGCTCCATAATGCGAATATTTAGTTTAATTTGACGATGATTATGACGCGATGCATGTTTCTGAAAATAAGTATTTAAAATAAGTGAACCAATGTTCGAGACATAGATAGGGATATTAGGAATAAATTCATAAAAAAATTCTAAACTACCAAAGTGTTCGTAACTTGGAGTGCCGATAAAAATGCCTTTGATCGCTCGTTTATTTTGATTAATCCATAAAAAGTCAGGAATAATTTTTTTAACTCCTAAAGAAATGCTTGGCGGAGTAATGATGCCACAATTAATAATATAGATATCCCCATTAATTGTTAAAGCGTAACAATCCTTACCATTTTCGTCTAATCCACCTAACGCAAAAAACTCTATTTTAGACATATATTAATTTCCTTCTGTTTCATAAAAATTCACTCAGCATGATGCAGATACTATGATTGGTTTGCTCCATCATTATACTACATGCAAATTATGGTAGATATTTGATTTGTAACTATTCGCCGACGCGTACGTGCGATCATACCCGAGTTTAACACTTTGCAACATCTTACGAAAAAAATAATTAAGAGAAAAGATAATATAGAACGATTAAAAAAAGATAAGTATAGTTTTTGCAATTAATTTTCATATAATCCACGGTAACTTTGGTAATTTAATGAACACCCACGAGAGAGAGAGAGAGAGAGTAATGGCAGCATAGCTGCTAACACTTTAACTCTTCTTAAAGCAAGAATTAGCATTCGCTAGTTCTTGCTTTTTATTTCTCGGTTCACCAGAAAGAAGGAAAAATCATGAAAAAAACAAAATGCATTAAATCATTAATTGGCATCGGGACGATTGGAGCGATTGGTCTTGGTGTTTCAGTTGGAATTGCCAGTTGTGGAAAAGCTACTACCACTGATGTCGTTAGCTTTGACAACGATTACCATCCTAGTGTGTCGACTACTGATGGCGAACAAATTTACCATGCTTCATCATCAATGGATGGCAGGATTAGTTATGCGGCCATCAATCTTCCTGATCGCGGAGTAGATTTTGATGATAGTAGTGGTAAATTAAACTACACAACTGCACTTCCAGCCAATCATGATATCACCATCAATGCCACAAGCGATAAAGGCGGTCATAGTTCTATTAAGATTACCCTTTTGGCGACTCCGACTCCAACCCCTGCATTGAGCGCAAGCATTTCAAAGAATAATTTACCGATGGGCACAGAAGGGACAGCCACCTTATCGGTCACCGACATCAACACAACTTCCTGAACAGACCCTGATGTCAGTTTTGGGGATGCTTCGGGAAATTTTACTTTTTCTGAATCTTGGGAAGGCAGTGGTTTGACTAGAACAAAAACCATCGGTCTAAACTCCCAATC
>JAITJR010000053.1 GCA_031278855.1 Mycoplasmataceae bacterium
CAATTTCGTTTTCTTTAAAATATTTTATTAATTCTGGCGAACACGGGGAATAAATTACTTCGCACAAATGCATTTTACTTAGGTTGATCAGCATGAGATGCGAAAAATATATTTGAATGCCAATCGATGGTAAAAATTTTATTTCACTATTTAATATGGTATCGCGGTATATTTGTTCTTCTAATTCACCAGGGGTATCCTGAATAATTTGCTTTTTAATTACTTCTTGAGTCGGTCGAACCGAAATTTTAATAATGGGAATAACTGTATCAGTAACTTTATTAAATACATATAAAATTCCGCTTTGGTCATAATCATCGGCAGTTGGTGAACCAATCGAGAGACGTTTACCTTTTGGTAAGTGTTGGTAAATTTTGTCAATAAAAGTTAATCCATTACTTACAACATAACGGCTTAAGGCTTCATTTAATGGGATGGTGGGGTATTGTTTTTCAAGATCGTAAACCGAAATAAAATTAATTTTAGAGTGGATGTATTCATTAGTACTGATGTCGTTAAATTTTTGATGATGGTTGATAGCGTTAATTATTGTTAGGATATTTTTAAGTAATGCCACGACTTGCTGATTACGATTAGATTCGTTTACCAAACGATATTCAATGTAGTAATTAAAACTAGTCATGATTTCACCATCTTTTTCTTGAGCATCACGTTTGATACTAGTCATGGCGGTGTATAGAAGTGTATCAGCATTATCGAAATTCGTTAGTGCATAACGCATGTAATTACCAGGTTCAAGTAGAATTTCACTGACTTCATTGGTATATTTATTATCAAACGAAATGTAACGTTCGTTTTGTTTGTGGGCATTTCAAGAACCGTTAACATTACAAATAGTCGCTGGCTGAATATAAATACCGTTTAATTTTTGTTGAATATTAGCGTTTAACAACTCAATATAATCGGATATATACACTTGTGTACGTTTGGGTGGATAGTCAGGTTTATAGTTAATGGGAAAAAAATGATATGACATTATTTTTCGTCTCGCATGTGAGGGAATAACAGAACATTACGAATTGTATCTTGATTAGTGAATAACATTACTAAACGATCAATTCCAATGCCAAGCCCACCAGTTGGGGGCATACCATATTCTAGTGCATTAATAAAATCATCATCCATTTCGTTAGCTTCATTATTACCTAATGCTCGCTCTTTTAGTTGATTTTGGAAACGCTCTTGTTGATCAATCGGATCGTTTAATTCACTAAAAGCATTAGCATATTCTTTGCCACAAATAAATAGTTCGAATCGCTGGGTGATGTTAGGTTGGTCAGGATTTTTCTTTGCTAGTGGCGAAATTTCAATTGGATAATCATAAACAAAAGTGGGTTGAAGACATTTTTTTTCACCATAAGTTTCAAAAAAAGCATTAATTATGTGACCACGCGTATTTTGGTGTGCCGCTAATTCAATGTTATGTTCTTTGGCGATTTTTAAAGCCGCTTCATCGCTAGTGATTTTCTGAAAATCAACCCCAGTATTTTCTTTAATGATTTCGATCATACTAATCCGCTTAAATGGTTTAGCAAAATCAATCGTAACATCTTTATAAGTTAAAGTTAATTTACCTAATTTAGTAGCGATATGTTTGAATATATCTTGTACTAAGTCCATTACTTCTCATAAAGAGATATAAGCTTCGTAGGTTTCAATCGTAGTGAATTCTGGGTTGTGCGTAGCATCCATGCCTTCGTTACGAAAAATTCGACCAATTTCATATACTTTTTCAAACCCACCAATAATTAATTTTTTCAATGGCAATTCGGTGGCTACTCGTAAATAATATTCTCGATTTAAAGCATTGTGATGTGTTTTAAACGGACGAGCAGCAGCTCCACCCAAAACAGGATGTAATACTGGAGTTTCCACTTCAAAATAACCACGATCGTCCATAAAATTACGTAATTCTTTTAAAATAACTGAACGGCTTACAAAAGTTTGCATCGACTCTTCATTCATAATTAAGTCTACATAACGGTGACGTGCCCGTGCTTCTTCATCTTGTAAACCGTGTCATTTTTCTGGTAGTGGTTTTAAAGCTTTACTTAACAAAGTTAAGTGCGTAACTTTGATTGTTAATTCACCAGTATTGGTTTTAATTGGCGTGCCCTGCACACCGAGAATATCCCCAATATCAATTTTATCTGCGAGCATTTTAAATAAATTAGGAAATTGTTTTTTGTTAATGTAAAGTTGTACTTTACCATAAAAATCTCGCAAGACTAGAAAAGTTTGCCGAATGGCAAGCACTCTCCCTGCAATGAGTATTTTGGTATTGTTAGCATGCAACTCTTCTTTCGAAAAATTAATAAATTCTTTTTTAAAAGATAACGAATTATAGTTACGATCAAATTTATTGATTTGGAAAGGATCTTTTTTTTCGTTTTGTAATTGTTTTAGCTTTTCACGTCGAATTATTTCTTGATCATTTAATTTTCGTTCCATACTAAATTCCTTTAATTACTTTAGCGGTTGTTGTAACTTCAACAGCATAATTTTGTGCAAAATATTGTAAGAACACACGATAATCACTTGCCTTAAAACTATTGGTAGCATCTTGTGGAACAACAACTTTATAACCCCATTGATACGCATCTGCGACTGTGTGGAATACGCATAAATTGATATAGACCCCAACGACTACAATTGTATCAATTTTTAATTTTTGCAGTAAATCATGCAAGTTAGTATTGAAAAATCCGCTGTAATGCTTTTTGCTAATAATATATTCATTACTTAATGACACAAGCGGGGGAATAATTTTCGCTCCAGCAGTATTTTTAATCGCGTGTTGCCCTCAAAGTTTTAATTCGCTATCGGTTTTGGTGTGTGCATCGTTAACATAAATTACAGGAAGATGTTTCTGCCGGAACCTTTGTAGCAGTTCTTTGATTGGTTTAACAACGGCTAAAGCTCGCTTACCGCCTAATTTACCTGTAACAAAATCATTTAACATGTCAACAATAATTAATGCTTGTTTCATAAATAGTGCCTAAATGATTTTATCATTCTAACAATGAATTCCGTTGCATTTTTATTTTGGCTATTAAAAACCCAAAACACACCTCCAAACAATTATTCTATCTTGCTTAGGGGTGTTTGCGAGATAGTTGCTCTCGCCACATTACCTAAATTTAATATTTTGCTTCAATTGAATCTAGCGTACGATCTAAAACAATCTTAGCTTCCGTAGTAGCTTTTTTCTTTTTTTCTTCTTTTTCTTTTCGAAGACGTTCTACCACCACCATATCTTTTTCAAAAGCTTGATCAATTTTTTGAAGTGTTATTTGGTAAACATCATTAGCTTTTTTAATTTCGTTATCACGCTTAACTTTTAGTGCATCACTACTTATTTTTTGAGTTCTTAATTTAAGTTCAGCACTAACTATCCTATCTTTTGTTTTTTCTTGGGTATTTGACTTTGGCATAATTTTCCTTTTCTTTGTAAGTTATCAATAGCAAAAAAGATAAGCATTATCTATTTTATAGATAATGCTTGTTTAACGGAAAGAGCAAAACCAAACTTAGTGCTTATCGCACTAGCAGACTTACTCCCCCCCCCACCTATTTGCATGGCAAGATTATAACTTCCTAAATTTGAATTCAAAATATTTATTGTAACTATTCACCGTATCAGATTGATACTTTGTAATTAAAAAAAGAAATATTTATTGGGTTGCTGGTGGTGGATCGAGGCTTCAGTTTGATATGGGACTGCCGATCCTGGTTTTGAATTCCTGAGCTTTGGCGCCGATGATTTTGTTGGTGTCGAGGTTGGTGACACCATTCATTGAGTTAGAGTCGATGGTAAGAGTGTTTCGAGAAAAATCATTGTCGCCGACGGTGACGGAGGTGAGGGCGTAGCAGTAGATGATGAAGTAGTTGCCGATGGAGGTGATGGCAGTGAGATCAGAGAGATCAATGGAGGTGAGGGAGGTGCAGTTGGAGAGGAAATAGTTGCCGATGGTGGTGAGAGAAGTGAGACCAGAGAGGTCGATGTATTTGAGGACGGGGCAGTTGGAGAGGAAATAGTTGCCGATGCTGGTGAGAGAAGATGGGAGGTCGATGGAGGTGAGGGACATTAGGAGTCCATTTGCTTCTGTTCCTTTGTCAATGAAA